>CAMJRX010000024.1 GCA_946408355.1 uncultured Selenomonadales bacterium | reverse complement strand
TACACTTACTATATCACTTTTTACCCTTTATGAACACCTATTCTAAGTTTCCTATCGGATTTATTTTTTCTTCGCGCCTGAAGCTATGGGCAAATCGCTTGAACAAATCGAGGAAATGTTCCATAAACGCGGCGAGGCTAAAGCTTAAAAATTTTAAAGGAGAATTTTATTATGAAACGTGGCGCATGTATCGATACGCTTTACACTGAACTTGATTTTTACGAGAGATTCAAGGCGGCTAAAGCTGACGGTTTCGACGCGGTTGAATTTTGGGATTGGAGAATTCGCGACTTGGATAAAGTTCGTGACGCGGCTCAAGCGGCTTAAATTACAATCAGCGGCTTCAATGGCGATAATGATTTTTCCCTCGTCAACCCTACGCACAAAGAAAAATATCTAGAAAATCTTAAAACTTCCCTCGATGCGGCTAAAAAAATCGGTGCAGTCACAGTTACCATTCACTCTAACGCGCTCGGCGACGGCGGCATTGTCGTCAATCACTACGACGAACTTTCTGACACAGTTAAGCTTTGCTCCATGTATGATACTTTGCTGGCATCCGTCAAGCTTGCTGAAGAATACAAAATTCGCATGAACTTGGAAGGCTTGAATATCAAAGTTGACCACGTTGGAAATTTCCTGCAGACAACGCAAATGGCGGCAGAAGTTACACGCCTTATCTTATGATTCTGTTCGACGCTTATCACATGCAGTACAACGAGGGCGCACTCTGCTACAACATTGAAAAATATTTTGACCAAATCGGACATATTCACATTGCTGATTGTCCCGGTCGTCACGAACCTGGTACCGGCGAAATTAACTATCACGTCGTCTACGAAACGTTAAAGCGTCTTGATTACAAATATCGCGTCGGTTATGAACTTTTCCCGTTAACCGATACCAAAACTGCCGTCAAGGCGATTATGCAAGATTAACCCCTTCACAATTATATTTTTTTTACCCGCGCAGATTTTCCGTGCGGGTTTTTCGTTGCCTAAAAATAAATTACTTGATAAAATGTCGCTGAAAAGATTTAAACTTTAGGAGTTAAAAATGAATCGTCGAATTGTATCGGGCTTGCTCGGCTACTTAACATTATTTTGCGGCGCGGCAATGATTCCGCCGTTTATTTTGGCTACAGTTGCCGAAGAATTCGACGGCGCGGCGGCTTTTTTGCTGTCAATTTTCCTGTGCATTGCCACAACTTTTGAACTGGAGCGTTTCGGCGGTCTGCAAGATAAAGATAATGTCGGCATTCGCGAAGGCATTGCCATTACCGGATTAGGCTGGCTCTTAATCTCGATTTTAGGACTCGTGCCGTATTTCGCGGGTGGCTATTTAAATTTATTGGATAGTTTAGTTGAATCGTTTTCGGGCTTCAGCGGAACGGGCGCAACTGTAATTGAGGACGTTGAAATTTTGCCGCGCAGTATCCTTTTATGGCGTTCGATGTCAAATTGGGTTGGCGGCTTAGGTATCGTCGTAATTTTTATGGCGATTATGCCGCAATTCGGGCGCGGCGCAATGTTTATCTTAAAAGCAGAAACGACCGGTCCGACTAAAGATAGGCAAATGCCACGAATCCGCGATAATGCAAAGGCTCTCTTCTCGATTTATGTTTTGCTTACGATTCTTTGTGCGATTGCTTATTTTTTATGTGGCTTAAGTCCATTTGCCTCGATAAATCACGCTATGACTACGATTGCGACCGGCGGCTATGGAATTTACAATGGAACTGTTGCCGAATACGGAAATATTTATCTCGAATACTGCATGGCGTTTTTTATGGTTGTGTCCAGCGGCAGTTTTGCTATGTATGTTATCGCTTGCAAAAAAGGTATCGGCGTCATTTTCCGAAATACAGAGTTCCGAACGTATTTGATGATAATTTTTATTGCAGCTGTCGTTGTAGCGTGTGATTTGATTGTCGAAATGAATTCACCGTCTGAAACGGCGATTAGAGCGGCGATTTTCCACGTGGCAAGTTTGAGTTCGACGACAGGTTTTGTTGCGCACGATTTTGACACTTATCCGCCACTTAGCAAAGCTTTTTTATTGATGACAATGTTTTTAGGCGGTTGCGCTGGTTCAACGGCGGGCGGCTTAAAAGTTGCGCGAATAATTTTGCTGTTTAAATTCGTTGCGCTGATTGTCAGGCAAAAACTTCACCCGAATGTAATTAATCAAGTAAAATTGAACGGGCGAGCCATTGACGAGGATGTTGTATACGGCGCGGCGAAATTTTTCTTTGCGGTCGTCATGTTGGATATTTTATTTGCCGCCGTGATGATGTTCGACGGAATTGAATTCGTAGATGCCATAAGTGTCAGTGTTTCGACTATGGCTAGCGTCGGTCCGGGTTTCGGCATTGAGGGCGCAACCAGCACATATGCCCTTTTGCCGAGCTTTAGCAAGTTTTGCGCCTGCGGTTTTATGTTTTTGAGCCGTTTGGAAATTTTTACTGTTCTCGCGCTGTTCAGTCCGAGTTTTTGGCATAAATCTAAGAGTTGGTAAGATTTTAAATAAAAAAATTGCCCGTCCCGACAATCGAGAGGGGCTTTTTGTTTGTACAACTAAGTTTAATATTCGCCAACAACTTCGATAAAGCCGAAAGTATCTTCAACATCGCCGACGTGCAAGCCCTCAATGTAATCGTACATTTTCTGCGCGAACGCTCCAATTTTGCCGTCGCCAATAACATAATCTTTTCCCTTGTAGCGCAGAACACCGACGGGCGAAATAACTGCCGCCGTTCCACTACCGAAAACTTCTTCCAAGCGTCCGTCCTCGTGAGCCGCAATAATCTCGTCGACTGAAATTCTGCGCTCAACAACCGGAACGCCCCAAGCCTTAGCAACTTGATTAACAGTGCGGCGCGTAATTCCGTCTAAAATCGACGTTTGAATTTGCGGAGAGGGCGAAACGATTTCTCCGTTAATTTTGAACAGAATATTCATTGAGCCGACTTCCTCGATATATTTGCGCTCAACGCCATCAAGCCAAAGCACTTGGTCAAAGCCGATTTCGTGAGCGGCAAGTCCCGCGTGAAGGCTCGCCGCATAATTGGCAGGAGTTTTCGCCGCACCTAAACCTCCACGAACTGCGCGGACATATTTATCCTCGACGAGAATTTTAACGGGAGCGAAACCATGAGCATAATAAGCGGCAACTGGCGACAAAATTATCATAAACTTATACTTCTTGCTGACACTGACACCCAAAACCTCATCGGTCGCGAAAACAAACGGGCGAATGTAAAGGCTTTGACCTTTCTCCGTCGGTATCCAATCTTTTTCAATGTCGACAAGTTTCATCAAGCCCGCGTGAATCACGTCAAAGGGAAGTTCGGGAATATCAAGAATTTTAGCTGAACGATTGAGGCGATTGAGATGATCTTTTGCGCGGAAGAGGACAGCCTTGTTGCCTTGACGATAAGCCTTGAGACCCTCGAAAATCGCCTGTCCATAGTGAAGCGTCGCATTGGCAGGGTCAAGCAAAATTTTTTCGTGCGGGACAATTCTTGCGTCGTGCCAACCCTGCGCGGCGTCGTAGTCCATTACGAACATATAATCGCTAAAGTGCGTACCGAATCCGATTTTAGAAACGTCGGGCTTTGTCTTGAGCGTTTTAGCCTCGACAAATTTAATCTCCATTAAAGATTTCCTCCTAATAAATTTTTGGTTATTATAATTCAACTTGCAGAAAACTTCAACAGGATTAGTATTTATGGCAAGAAAATTGCAGTTGAATTTTGGGATACGCTACATTATAATTAAATAAATAAAAAATATGCAGATATTTGTGGTTAAAAGTTTTTCTTGTTTTATGGAGGAATTTTCATGTCGCAGTTTGATAAAAGAAATTTATCGATGATGATGGATTTCTACGAAATGACAATGGCGAATGGCTATTTTGTCAATGGCGGGGAAAATACTCGCGTGGCGTTCGACGTATTTTATCGGCGCAATCCCGACGCCGGCGGCTTCGCAATTTTCGCGGGACTTGAGCAGGTTATCGAATACGTCGAAAATATGCAGTTTAGCGCGAAAGATATAGATTATCTGCGCGGGCAAAAAATTTTCAGCGAGGATTTTCTGGAGAGCCTTAAGGATTTTCATTTTCACGGCGATATTTACGCTTTCCCAGAAGGTACGATTATGTATCCCAACGAGCCGTTCTTAACAGTCGTTGCCAACTTGATTGACGCGCAACTTGTAGAGACGGCAATTTTAGCGCAGATTAATCACCAGTCGTTGATTGCGACTAAGGCGCGGCGAATCGTTCGGGCGGCGGAGGGACGTTTTGTTTCAGACTTTGGAGCCAGACGCGCTCACAACATGGACGCTGCAACTTATGGGGCGCGGGCGGCGTTTATCGGCGGCGTCAACGGCACGGCAACTGTTAGCGCGGGGCAACTTTTTAACATTCCCGTTAACGGCACGATGGCGCACAGTTGGGTTATGTATTTCCGCGACGAATTTGAAGCGTTCAAAAGATACGCAGAAGTTTATCCAAATTCGACGACGCTTTTAGTTGACACTTACGATGTTATTCACAGCGGAATACCTAACGCGATTCGTGTCGCTAAAGAAGTTTTAGAGCCGCAAGGTAAACGTCTGCGCGGCGTGCGAATTGATTCGGGCGACTTGGCTTATCTGTCTAAAAAAATTCGTAAAATGCTTGACGACGCGGGCTTAAACGATTGCAAGATTATCGCCTCAAATAGTCTCGACGAATTCACGATAACTTCGCTGATAAGTCAGGGTGCGGCGATTGATTCATTCGGTGTCGGTGAACGTTTGATAACTGCCAAAAGCGAGCCGGTCTTCGGTGCAGTTTATAAAATTGTTGCAGTAGAGGAGGGCGGCGTCTTTATTCCTCGAATCAAAGTTAGCGAGAACGTCGAAAAAATTACCAATCCTGGCTTGAAAAATATTTACCGCGTCTACGACAAAGACGGACATGCTGTAGCAGATTTAATTGCGCTGTTTGATGAGCCTGTAGACATGAGCAATCCTTTCCGTTATGTTGACCCTGTTAAGCCCTGGAAAAATCGTCGCTTTGAGAATTGCACAGCTAAAAAATTATCGCGGCTTTACGTTAAAGACGGGCGGCGCGTGGAAAATTTACCCCAACTTAATGAAATTCGCGATTATGTCAAGCACCAACTCGCGCAGGAGATTTGGCAGGAAGAACAACGCTTTGAAAATCCGCACCGCCATTATCTTGACATGACACCCGATTATTACGATATGAAAATGTCTTTACTGCACAAGACACGATCCACTATTTAGCGAGGTGATTAATTTTGTCATCAACTAAAGTCGCTGTAGTTATCCCGACGTATAAAGAGGAACTAAACGAGCTTGAAAAAATTTCGCTTGCACAAGCCCGAAAAGTTTTGGGCAAGTATCCATTTGTTTTTGTCGCTCCCGAAGGAAAAAATTTTTCTTACTTTAAATCGGGCGATATGATTGTTCATTGCCCGCCGCATTTCTTCCAAAACGTTATGAGTTATAGCCAACTTATGACAATGCCGCAATTTTACGAGGCATTTTTAAATTTTGAGTATATTTTGATTTACCAGCTTGACGCCTTTGTTTTTTATGACGCGTTAGAATTTTTCTGTTCGCTCGGCTACGATTATATCGGTGCACCGTGGCCGCGAATGTGTCGAAGAAATTGGAATAATATAATCTCGCATGTTGGCAACGGTGGTTTTTCTCTTAGAAATACTAAAGCTTGCTATAAGCTCGTAACGGATTATCCGAAATTGGTTAGAGATATGAGCCATTTAGCGGAAGATGATTTCTTTTCATATTGTGGCGCGAATAAAGATATAAATTTTAGCGTCGCGCCTATTTATGTTGCCGCTCGCTTTTCAGTCGAATATGTTCTTGAACATTCTTTGAAAAATATTGGAAATAAATTGCCGTTTGGTTGTCACGGCTGGACGAAAATGAGCGCAGATTTTTACGTTAAAATCCTTTTACAATTTGGCTATGATTTGCGCCCAATGAGAAATAAACTCGCAAATATAGATACCATAATTCTTAAGATAAACGCTGTAAAAATAGCTATAGAACGTTTGATTCGTCGTGCCGAACGCGGGCAATCAATTTTATGTTATCTGCCGATTGAACATTTTGATTCCGTTCGTGTTATTCGCAACTCTGACACAATGAAAATTTTGGCGCAACTTTTGACGGAAAAAAATTTTCTTGCAGATAAAATCTTTCTGTACGATAAAGCTAACGTTCCAAAACTTATTGAAGATATGACACGCGAAAATTTGCCGCACCTGTTGTTTACTTTGGAAGATTATGACACGTCGTTAATCGACAACATAGAAAAAAAAGGTCTTCGTTACGGCGAGCATATAATTTCCTTCCGACGCGAATATTTGAATCATTGCGAAAAACTTTTTCATAATCTCGGCAAATAAAAGGAGGAATAATTTTGTCATCAACTAAAGTCGCAGTAGTTATCCCGACTTACAAAGAAGAGCTTGACGAGTTTGAAAAAATTTCTCTTGCGCAAGTTAGAAAAGTTCTGGGCAATTATCCGCTTGTTTTTGTTGCGCCTGAAGGAAAAATTTTCTCTTACTTCCAATCGAGCGATATGATTGTTCATTGTCCGCCGCAATTCTTCCAAAGTCTTGAAAGTTATAATCATCTTATGATGTCGCCTCAATTTTACGAAACGTTCCTAAGTTTCGATTACATTTTAATCTATCAGCTTGACGCTTTTGTTTTTTATGACGCGCTAGAATTTTTTTGCTCGCTTGGTTACGATTATATTGGTGCGCCCGTTACTTATAGTTCGTGGTACGGATATAAGGCAAACAAAATTCCACGTGTCGGTAACGGTGGCTTTTCTCTGCGTAAAGTTAAAGCCTGTTATCAACTCGTTAAGGAATGTTCTGTGTTGCCGAATTGGGATTATTTTCTTGATAAATTTTACGAAGATGCTTTCTTTGGTTTTTGCGGCGTCAGAGATGACGTAGATTTTAAAACTGCTCCCGTGTTCGTTGCAGTGCGTTTTGCTTTTGATTTTTATCCTGAACGCTTTATAAAAAGGACTGGAAAAATTCCTTTTGGCTGTCATGGTTGGTCAAGATTCGGCGCAGATTTTTATGTTAAGGCTTTTGCAAAATATGGTTGGGATTTGCGCCCGCTCCGAGATAAAATGGGCAACGAAGATTATAAACTCCGATTAACATTAACTTTAGAAAACGTAGCGATAAATCGTTTGATTCGCGGGATTAAGCATGGACAATCTGTTCTCCAATATTTGCCGACGAAACGTTTTGCCTCTGTTCGCGTTATTCGTAGTCCCGAAGCAATGAAAATTTTGGCAGGTATAATTCAAGAGGATAGCTCTTTTACCGATAAAATTTTTTTCTATGATGTGAAAGATTATCTAAATCTCGTTCGTGACGTGACACGCGAAGAATTACCTCATCTGGTTATTAGCGAGGAATATGACGAGTCTTTAACTAAACAAATAAAAGAAAAAGGATTACGCTATGGCGAAGATGTTATTTCCTTCCGGCAAGAGTATATGGCGTATGAAGAAAAACTTTTCCACAATCTCGGCAAGTAAACAAAAAGGCGAGCAGTCAACCGACCGTTCGCCTAATTTTTTTATGTTAATTTACGTTCAATAATTTTCTGCGTTAACCTCGAAGAAACTTTGCGGGTGATTACATACGGGGCAAGTATCAGGGGCATTCGTGCCCAAAACAAGATGTCCACAATTTCTGCACTCCCAAAGCGTTACGCCAGCCTTTTTGAAGACTTCCTGCGCTTCGACGTTCTTTAAAAGTTTGCGATAACGTTCCTCGTGATGTTTTTCGATAGCCGCAACGCCGCGGAATTGTTCGGCGAGTTCGTGAAAACCTTCCTCATCAGCCTCGCGAGCCATACGCGGATACATGTCTGTCCACTCGAAATTTTCGCCTTCCGCCGCGTGCAAAAGATTTTCTTCTAAACTGCCAAGTTCGCCCAAAGCCTTAAACCAAAGTTTTGCGTGTTCTTTCTCGTTGTCGGCAGTCTTAAGGAAGAGCGCGGCAATTTGTTCATATCCATTTTTCTTAGCGACGCCGGCAAAGTAAGTGTACTTGTTGCGTGCTTGAGATTCGCCCGCGAACGCCTCACGAAGATTTTTCTCGGTTTTAGTACCAGCTAATTTGTTGCCCTTCGGAGCCTCTTCGACGACTTTTTCAAAATCTGTGGAGGGGTGCTTGCAAAGAGGACAAACGGCGGGCGGTTCGTCGCCCTCGTGAACATAACCGCAAATCCTGCAGACCCATTTAGTTTTTCCGCCCATAGCTTTAATGGCGGGTTTCGGTTTAATGTGCGCCTGATAGAAATTGTACGACGTGGAGGAAACGTTATTAAATTTTTCCATGTCGACGACTTCAGCAATAAAAATCGAGTGCGTATCAAGTTCGACCTGCTGAATGACGTTTGCGCTAATGTAAGAGTTCGTGCCCTCAGTTATGGCGAGCGTGCCATTAGCCGTGCGCTGAACTTTGTCGAAGTCTGCGAATTTGTTGACGTTGCGTCCACTTTGGAAACCGAAACGCTTAAATAAATCAAAAGTCGCCGCCTCCGAAATTATCGACGCGGTAAATTTTTTTGTTTTAGCTATGATGTCGTGCGTGTAGTTCGACTTGTTTACAGCGATTGAAATTCTGTCTTTGGTAATCGGCGCGGCTGTCACTTGCGTCACGGTATTGATTATGCAAGCGTTATCCTTCGTGCCGTCGTTCGCGCTCAACACAAACAGTCCATACTGAACGTTAAATAAAACTTTGCTGTCCATTAAAGTCACCTCTTATAAACATTTTGCATACGCAAACGCATTTTATCAGACGCCGCGCAGATTGTAAATAAAAAAATTCTCGACGTTTATCGAGGAAATATTTTATAAAATTTTCGACAGGAAAGCGCGAGTGCGTTCCTCTTTTGGATTCTCGAAAACTTCTCTAGGATTGCCTTGTTCGACTATATAGCCGCCGTCGACGAATAATAATCGCGTGCCGACTTCGCGAGCAAAGCCCATTTCATGCGTTACGATTACCATAGTCATTCCGCTTTCGGCGAGGCGTTGCATAACGTCAAGAACTTCACCAACCATTTCCGGATCCAATGCGCTAGTCGGCTCATCAAAGAGCATAACTTTTGGATTCATAGCTAAGGCGCGGGCGATTGCAACACGCTGTTGTTGTCCGCCGCTAAGTTGGTTAGGATAAGCGTCCGCCTTGTCGCCTAAGCCTACACGGTCAAGTAAATCTTGTGCGGTTTGTTCTGCGCGGGATTTTTCCATTTTGCGAACTTTGAGCGGCGCAAGCGTGATATTGTCAAGAACAGTCATATGCGGGAACAAATTAAATCGCTGAAAAACCATACCGACTTCCTCGCGCACTTTGTTAATATTGGCGTCACTGTCTAACGGAATGCCGTCAACAGCTATTGTTCCGTCCGTTGGCTCCTCTAAAAAGTTTATGCAACGCAACAATGTCGACTTGCCCGAACCGGAAGGTCCGATTATAACGACAACTTCGCGCTCGTCAATGTGCAAGTCAATTCCTTTTAAAACGTGCAAATCGCCAAAAGATTTTTTTAAGCCTTTTATATCAATCATAATTCATAATTCCTAATTCCTAATTACTTTTAGCCATTGAGACTGCCGACACTATTAACGGACTTTTCAAGCATGCTATCTTGCGTTTGAACAGCCTTTGCATTAGACTCGTAAAGCCGCTGATTGTGAATCAATTCGACCATCTCATAAACAACCGACGTATTAGATTTTTCCAATGCGCCCTGAAGTAATTCACCGGAGGCTGGGCGCGGCTGTGCGTCGGGATTCATTATTCGCGCCTGCAAGTTCGGATTGACACCTGCTATCGGCGGCGGATTGCCTTCGTTGTCGTTGACTATGTAATAAAGATTATCGCCCTGTTTTTGCGTGGCAAGCCTATCGCCGAATTCAACGAACCGAATTTGCGCGAGCGGCTGTTGAATATCCATATTTCCAAAAGCCTCCCAACGATTAAGCTCCGGATTAAGACGTAATTCAGTGCCTGGTACGTAAATTATCCCGTTGCCCGTGACGACGACGCTTGAATCGGCAACATTTGCAGGAATGCGAATCGGATTGCTCGTTGCGTCAAGCAAATTGTAGCCGCGAATGTCTTGCAGATAGCCTTGAGCATTTTTAAAAAAAGCTCCATTGCGAGTGTAGCGAACACCGTCGGGGGTTTGCAGTGCAAAAAATCCGTCGCCAACAATCGCCAAATCGTAAGTGTTGCCAGTCGTCTCAAGTGCGCCTTGCTGATAGTCAACTGCGATTTCGTCAATGTAATCGCCCAAACCGAGCTTACCGATACTCGGAACATTAAATGGGTCGGCGTTAAAACCTTTAATCTGCGTGATATCTTCCTTAGACGTTCCAAGTTCAGCCAGCGTATTAAAAGGTGCACCATCCACGCCGAGCACGCCGCCGTTGTCAAAGTCGTTGACGCGCTGAATCAGCATGTTGTGAAATTCCTTGTGAACGGTAATATCTTTTTTATAGCCGGTTGTCGCGGCGTTGGCAAGGTTATGCGCGATAACGTCGGTGCGTTTAAGTTCGCTAATCATGCCAGTTGCCGCCGTGTAAAGTCCGCGCCACATTTATATATCACTTCCTCTGTTATTTATAAAAAGGATTTTAAAGCTTTGCACAGAATTTTTCAAGGAAATATTTTTAGCGGAGGTGTCCAAAAAATGGCTGATGAACGATTAATCGTTGCGCTGGATTTTCACACGTTTGACGACGTTAAAAATTTAGTCAACGAGCTCGGCGACAGCGTGAACTTTTACAAAGTTGGCATGGAACTTTTTTATTCGGTCGGCGCGGGTGTCGTCGAGTGGCTTAAGTCGCAGGATAAAAAAATTTTCCTTGACCTTAAGCTCCACGATATACCAAATACGGTAGCGGGTGGCTTGTGTTCGCTTATGAATTTGGGCGCGAATATTTTAAACGTTCATGCGTCCGGCGGCTTTACAATGATGAAAATAGCGGCTCAAGCCCTTCACAAGGAAGCAAATCTGCGCGGCGTCGAGTGTCCAAAGTTAATCGCTGTGACCGTTTTGACAAGTATCGGGCAAGCGGAATGGTGCGGCGCGTTGAAAATTTCGGAGCAAGTTGTCGAGTTTGCAAAGCTTGCACAATCGGCAGGGCTTGACGGAGTAGTTGCGTCGCCGCAGGAAGCAAAATTAATTCGCGAGGCTTGCGGAGAAAACTTTTTAATCGTAACACCTGGAATCAGACCGGCAGGAGCCGACATTAACGACCAGCAAAGAATTTCTACACCGTCGGCGGCACTTCAAAACGGCGCAACGCATTTAGTTATCGGGCGTCCAATTCGTGCGGCGGAAAATCCACGCGAGGCGGCAGAAAAAATTTTAGCAGAAATACGAGGTGTTTAATAATGACGGAAAAAGAAGTTTACGATTTACTCGTTGAGACGGGCGCAATTATGAACGGGCACTTCAAACTTACAAGTGGTTTGCACAGCCCGCACTACGTTGAAAAATTTAATGTCCTTCAACACCCCGAAATTACCGAAAAACTTTGCAAGGCAATGGCGGAACATTTCAAGGACGCGCAGATTGAGACAGTTGTCGGACCTGTGACGGGCGGAATTATTCTGGCGCATGAAACCGGTAAAGCATTGGGAACGCGAGCGATTTTTACGGAGCGCGTCGATGGTGTTATGACTTTCCGCAGAGGCTTTACATTGCATGAGGGTGAGCGAGTTTTAATTGTCGAGGATATTGTCACGACAGGTGGCTCAATCCGCGAGGTTATCGACGTTGTTAAGCAATTCGGCGGCGTGCCCGTTGCAGTTAGTATGCTTGTCGACAGGTCGGGCGGTAAAGTTAATTTCGGTGACGTTCCGAGTTACGCGCTTTTGCACATGGACGTTGAGACTTACAAGCCCGAAGATTGCCCGCTGTGCAAGGAAAATATTTCGCTGACTAAGCGCGGCTCAACTGGTAAAAAATAAATGCTCAAAACTTTAACGGTTGAAAATTTCGCGCTGATTGAAAATATCACCGTTGAATTTGGCGCGGGTTTAAATATTTTGACGGGTGAAACCGGCGCGGGTAAATCAATTCTTGTTGAGGCTTTGGGCGCGATTCTTGGAAATAAAATCGGTGTAAGCAAAATTCGTAAAGGCGCGGATTTTTTGCGCATCGAGGCAATTTTTTCTGACGGCTTAATTATTACGCGGAAAATTTCCCGCACAGGTAAGAATTCAATCACGGCGGGCGGCAAGTCGATAACTTTGGCGTCGTTGAAAAAAATTGGCGCGGAACTTTTAGACACTCACGACCAAAATAAAAACTTGGAGCTTTTGCGCGAGGAAAATATTTACAAACTAATTGACGACGAAAATATTTTATCCGAGCTAGAAACTTTCCAAAGTCTTTATCGCGAGCTGAATTCTAAAAATCGTGCGCTGGAGAAAAAAATATCTGCGCGGGCTGAAAATCTTCAACGTTTGGACTTTTTGCGTTGGCAGGAGCGGGAAATTTCTGCGGCTAATCTCAAGCCCGACGAGGACGAAAAACTTGACGCAAAGATAAAAAAGTTGTCACACGCAGAAAAAATTGCTGAACATGTCCAAGAGTCCGCGCAGATTCTTAACGACGGCGACTATGATATTTTGACGGCGTTAACTAAGGTTCAGAAAAATTTAAACGACGTAGCGCGTTATGATAACAAGTTGAACTCGGCACGAAAACTTTTGGAGGACGCGGAAATTTATCTGCGCGAGGCTTATGACGAGATTCGCAATTACGGCTATGATTTTGAGTTCTCGCCCGAATTTTTGGATAAACTTCATGAGCGGGCAGACGAGATTTTTAAACTCAAGCAGAAATACGGCGCGTCAGTCAACGAGATTTTAACGCGGCTGGAAAAAATTCGCGGCGACATTGCGGAGGTTGAAAATTTTGATTCGGACGTCGAGGAACTCCAAAAAGCTGTTGCCGAATTGGAAGTTAAAACAAAATCCTGCGCGGCAAAACTTTTTACTATGCGTCAAGCGTCGGCAAAAGCTTTGAGCGCAACGATTGAAGTGGAAGTTCAGAAATTAGGAATGGCGAGTGCGCAATTTGAAATCGTCGTGGAGCAAGCAGAAAAACTTTCTAAAAACGGCGGCGACAAAGCAGACATTTTATTTTGCGCGAATGTCGGCGAAGAGAAATTACCGCTATCAAAAGTCGTATCGGGCGGCGAACTGTCGAGAATCGCATTGGCAACAAAAATTGTCATGGCGGCGGAACAACGCGGCGACAATTTTAAGACAATGGTTTTCGACGAGATAGACACGGGGCTTGGCGGCGTTACGGCAAAAACGGTGGCAGAATGTATTGCTAGAATTTCACAAGGCTGGCAAGTCTTTTGCATAACTCATTTGCCACAAATCGCGAGTATGGCAGACATTCACTTACAAATTACAAAATCAGAAGTCAACGGGCGCACAATTACAAAAGTTAAACGTCTCGACGAAGAAGAACGCATTAAAGAAATTGCGCGTATGGCATCGGGCGAAGAATCACTTGTTGCAATAAAAAATGCCTCCGAAATGATTTCGTCGGCAAAAAATTTTAAGGGAACATAAGGTTACATTTCAATCAGTGGCGTCTTCTTGCCGTAGAGGAGCATGTCGAATACATCGTAGTAAAAAAGAGTACCAGCGGCGAAACGAAGAATAGCTTCACCAAAATTTTTCGGAGTAAAATTTTTCGGAGTACGTTTATCTATTTCCGGATTGATATACCACGCTGAATCTAAATCGGATTTAAACGGGAAAAAACAGACTTTTTTTGCATGAGGGAGTTCGTCAAATTTCTCTAAAATTTTTTCATCCGTAGTATAAGCCATTACGAAAATATTGTACCAGTTAATTTTTTGCTTGCGTTCATTCCATTTAGTAACACCCTCGTCAAAACTAGGATAATGATTCATATAAATAGTAATGTCTCCAAGCGCAACAATTGGATAATTGATTTTTAAAATGTCAGACCATACCGTTTTCTTAAGAAGAAATTGTTTTTCCATGTATATATGCGGTGTACTTAGAAAACGAATGTATTCAAGCGCATCAAGCCATAAATTAATAAACGGAGAGCGAAAAGGCAAACCGAGCGTATTTGATAACATTCCGCCAAAACAATTAATCGCAAAAATCGACAGGCGCGAACGTTGAAGTTTACGATACTTTTCGAGCGTGAAACCAGGAATGGTAACAATCCAATCGCCTAAAAGTTTTTCTTCGGGCAGGTTAAGTCGGCGAGCATTTTGCGTAACTGTGCTCATGCCGATTTTTTTTGCGCCAACAGCGAGAATTTCATAACCCCCCCCGGTCAACTTTGGCAATGTCATCGTTTACCGCTTCGCCGACAATTTCCAAGCCATCGTGTTGATATTCCAAAACTTTCAGCGCGAAGTCTTTAAAAGTTTTGTCATCCGAGACTTGCCAAATTAAAACTCTTAACATAAATTATCAAATCCTTTCTACGGCGAGGGCAATTTTTTCGCCGTTAATGTCCCATTCTTTAGCGTTGCCGTTCGCGAAGAAAATAATTTCGTTGGCGAGAGTGACAGCTTGAATTTCTGCGGCGTTGCGTTTGATAATTTCGGCGAGCTTGTCATTGCCCGACACGAAAATTTTTATCCTGTCAGTGACTTCAAAATTACTTTCGCGGCGCATGACTTGTACCTTGCTGATAATTTCGCGGACAAAGCCTTCCTCAATCAGCGCGGGCGTCAGCGTCGTCGACAAGGCAATCGAAACGTCGCCTTCACTTTGGCAGTTAAAGCCCTCACTTTGCGTGATAACAATCTCAATATCTTCCGTCGTCAAAGTTATGTCGCCGAGTTTAAGTTCGCCGGTCTTGTCAAGCTCCAATTTAGCCGATTGCCCGTCGAGTTTTTCAAGCGCGGCTTTAACTTCGCTCATGCGTTTACCAACCTTTTTACCGAGTACGCGGAAGTTCGGCTTAAAATTATATTTGATGAACTCTCCCATATCTGCGCGGAATTCGACGTTCTTAACGTTAAGTTCGTCCTCGATAATCTCGACGAAAAATTCCGGTAAAGTTTCTGCCTTAACGAACATATCAGCGACGGGTTGACGGTTTTTAATGTTAGCCGCATTGCGAGCCGCACGCCCCAGCACGACAATTTTTAAGACGGCGTCCATATTGCGCTCAAGTTCAGCGTCGATAAATTTTTCGTCAGCAATGGGATAATCGCAAAGGTGAACGCTTTCGGGCGCAGTTTTGTCGATTGAGCAAACGAGATTGCGATAAATATTTTCCGTAATAAATGGAACCATAGGAGCCGCCGCCTTAGCCAACGTAACAAGTGCAGTGTACAGCGTCATGTAAGCGTTAATTTTGTCCTGCTCCATGCCCTTAGCCCAGAAACGCGCACGACTTCTGCGAACGTACCAATTAGACAGCTCGTCTACAAAATCCTGCAACGCCCGCGCTGATTCCGGAACTTTATAATTAGCAAGTGCATCGTCGACAGTCTTAACCATTGTATTTAAGCGCGAGAGGAGCCATTTATCCATGACGGAAAGTTTATTGTAATCAAGCGTATATTTCGTGGCGTCAAAATCATCAATGTTTGCATAAAGCACAAAGAACGCATAAGTATTCCACAGCGTGCCTAAAAATTTTCTCTGCCCCTCAACAACGGCGTCATCATGAAAACGATTCGGGAGCCAAGGCGCGGAATTTTCATAAAAGTACCAGCGAATTGCGTCTGCGCCGTGCTTAGCTAAAGTTTCCATTGGCGCAACGGCATTTCCTTTTGACTTCGACATTTTTTGCCCGTCCTTGTCCAAAACCAAACCGAGCACAATACAATTCTTAAACGACGTGTCATTAAAAATCAGCGTGGAAATCGCCATTAACGAATAAAACCAGCCGCGAGTTTGATCAACGGCCTCGCTGATAAAATCGGCGGGAAAATGTTTGTGGAAGAAATCTTTATTCTCGAACGGATAATGGAATTGAGCAAACGGCATTGCTCCCGAATCAAACCAGCAGTCAATAACTTCCGGCACGCGGTGCATTTCCTTGCCGCACTTCGGACACGGGAAAGTTACCTTGTCGATATACGGGCGGTGCAACTCTATATCGTCTGGACAATT
Organism: uncultured Selenomonadales bacterium; assembly: GCA_946408355.1. GTDB lineage: Bacteria > Bacillota > Negativicutes > Selenomonadales > Selenomonadaceae > Quinella. The sequence continues at coordinate 20,262 of CAMJRX010000024.1, read as the reverse complement.
CGTTGACAGCGACTTTAATTCCTCGATTGAGCCGATTGAATGTTGATGACCGCATTCGCATTCCCAAATATTTAACGGCGTGCCCCAATAGCGGTTGCGACTTATGCCCCAATCCTGCACATGCTCCAGCCAATCGCCAAAACGCCCCTTGCCAATCGTCGGAGGTATCCAATTAACTTTTGCATTATTATTAAGCAAGTCATCTTTAACCGCCGTCATTTTTATAAACCACGATTCACGAGCATAATAAATCAACGGAGTATCGCAACGCCAACAATGCGGATAACTGTGTTCAAATGGCGGAGCCTTAAACAGCTTGCCAGAAGTTTTCAAGTCCTTAAGAATCAGCGGGTCGGCGTCCTTAACGAAAGTTCCTTCCCAATAAGTTTCCTTAGTCATGTTGCCCTTGCCGTCGACGAACTGAACAAACGGAATATCATATTTTTTGCAAACGCGATTATCGTCTTCGCCAAATGCTGGTGCGCAGTGGACAATGCCCGTGCCGTCTTCAGTCGTAACATAATCGTCGCAGGTGACGTAATGAGCTTGCTTGCCCGAACGTTTGACAATCTCGTCAGCGAACGGATAAAGTGGTTCATATTTTTTATATTCAAGTTCCGCGCCCTTGTACTTAGCCAAAACTTTGCGCTCGCCCTCAACGCCCTCGAAAACTTTATCTACCAAAGCCTCCGCCAAAATATAAACCGTGTCTCCAACTTGGATTTTAACGTAATCGACTTTGGGATTGACGCACAAGCACAAGTTTGAAGGCAACGTCCAAGGCGTCGTCGTCCACGCAAGAAAATATGCGTCCTCGCCCTCAACTTTGAACTTAACGACAGCTGAACGCTCCTTTACGTCCTTATAGCCAAGCGCGACCTCGTGACTGGAAAGCGGCGTGCCACAACGCGGACAATACGGAACGACTTTATGCCCTTTGTAGAGCAAACCTTTATCCCAAATTTGTTTGAGTGCCCACCACTCGGATTCAATATAATTGTTCTCGTAAGTGATATAGGGATTATCCATGTCAGCCCAAAAGCCCACGACGCCAGAAAATTCTTCCCACATCGTCTTATACTTCCAAACAGATTCGCGGCATTTTTTTATAAACGGCTCCATTCCATAAGCCTCGATTTGTTCCTTGCCGTTAATGCCGATTAGCTTTTCAACTTCAAGTTCGACGGGCAAGCCATGAGTGTCCCAGCCCGCCTTGCGCAAAACTTTTTGTCCCTTCATGGAGTGATAGCGCGGGAATAAATCCTTAATAACTCGCGTTAAAACGTGACCGATATGCGGCTGTCCATTTGCCGTTGGAGGTCCGTCGTAAAAAGTATATTCCTCGCAACCGTCGCGATTGTCAATTGCCCTCTGCGCGATATTTTTCTCCGCCCAAAAGTTTTCAACTTCCTTCTCGCGGCTCGCGAAATTTAAATTGGTTTCAACCTTGCGATATAACAAAATTTTTTCCTCCTCGTTTGTCAATGCGGCAATGTTATCACGTCAACAAAAAAATTTCAACGTAGCTTTATAATTTCGGCTAAGAAACTCCTCAGCCAGCAAATGTTCAAATTTTTATTCAGGTACAACGATTGAACCTTAACTGCACTAATAAATAACGCAACCCCCGAGGGTCTGGTACCAACAGATTCCTCGGGGGTTTTTGCTTTCGTGATAACGGTAAAAAATTAACTTCGCAATCGTTATTCATATTATAAATTATGTATAAACTTTTTGCAAGGAAATTTTATCCATAAACAGCGCAATCCCCGAGTGTATGGTACTAACAGATTTCTCGGGGGTTTTTGCTTTGTGACATCGATGATAAAATGCTCCTTACTTATCGGTTGCATTTTAAACCATAATTTAATTTTTTTCAAGCTCTAAACTCTACGTCAGGCAAATTTTCCACAATGTCCAAAGTTTTCAGGCTAACTGTTATACAGCTCAAGATTAAATCCAAAATGTAGCGCGGGTTATCGTGTTCAGCCGCCCAATCGTTCGGGTCGTTGACAATGTTGCTCGGCGGGTCCGTTTTAACTTGATAGCGGTCAATTATCCACTCCAGAGGACTGCGACCATTTACCACGTACTCAAACCTGCGCGGCGGGATATTTTTTTATCGTGATGTGCTCGTTGTAAATTAATGTCGTGCGATCTTTGGATAGGCGCATTTTATTTACGCTAAAATCTCCGTCGCCAATAATTTCAACTTGCGCGGGTGGCTGTGATTCGTAATTCAAATGAATCTCGGCAAGGTTGCGACCTGCGCGGCTTAGCTCCCAAAATTTTTTCGCGTCGGGTGTCAAAATGATTCGCGGCAAAGATTTTTTCAGCTCGTCAGAAAATTTTTCACGATAACTCTGCAGATGCAAGAAGCCTTAAACATAATAGAAAATATCTTCTTTGCTAACGTCGCCGAAGAGATTTTGCGCCCGATTCAAGATAAAATCGCTGATTCCGTCGCGCCGCTGAAGATTTTCGCCGAATAAATTTCCCTGCGCCGCTCGTTCATAATAATACAGCGCAAAACATTGACACTTTTTAATAGTGTCGAGGCATGGAATTTTATCGGTAATCATCGCAGAAAAATTTTTTCTTGCGTTTGCACCCGTCACACAGATTAAAAGATTTTCTTCGCGTCCCGTCGGGAAAATTTTTGACATTTTATAATGCCGTTCATTTAAGCCGTTGTCGTAATAAAGATTCTGCTCGTTAAATTTTTGTTCGCGCTTGAGATAATCTCCAATATCTTTGTAAAAAATTTTTGCGTCGCCAATATGTTCATGATTTTTCACAAGAATTGTAATTGCAACGCCCGTCATGATATTGAAAACATTTTCGCCGTCGCGCTTTGAATCCGCTCGTTCCTTAGCGCGAATATCGCCGCGCAGGTTGAAAATATAAATCTCGTTATCTTTAAAATCAGTTTGACCTTTGGCGTTGTCGTCCTGTTCGTAGGCTTGAAAAGTATCGGTGAAACAAATTCTCTCGAACGGCTGATAATTTTTGGCGTCAACTCTGTCCTGGAAAGCGTTTTCAATGTTAATGGTGGCGATGTAATGAGCGAGCAAAATAATTTCGTTGGTGTGGAGTTCGTTAAAATATTTGCGCATGAGGTCGCGTGGCTTAATCAAATCGGATTGAATCAAGCGGACGATAAAAGTACCTGTGCTCGCGAAGGGATCGAGGATATGAACGCCTTTGCTTGAAAGGGTTTTGCCGAAAATTTCCTTGAGTACGTCATTAACGGCGCGGAGAATAAAATCGACAACTTCGACGGGCGTATAGACAATGCCGAGCCTTTCGACGGTCAGCGGCGCGGCGGTCTTAAAAAATTTTTCGTAGAGTTCGATGATAATTTTCTGCCTGTCTTCAGCGGAGGTAGCGATTTTGCAACGTTCGCGCACGGAGTCATAAAATTTCTTGAGTTGTTCGGAGGCATCGGCAATATTTTTCCTGTCGAGGATTGACAAAATGTTTTAGAGATATTTTGACACAGGATTATTCTTGACGAAAGAATAATTTTCAAAGAGAGCCGCAAAGACGGGGCGCGTGATAAGATGTTGAGCGAGCATGTCATAAGCATCTTTAGAAGTGACTTTTAAATTTAAATTTTTTTGAAGATTATAGACAAGGTTGTCAAATTCGCGTTTCGCCTCCGAATCTGTAGCGACAAGTTCTTTTATGCGCTTGATGTGGCGTTCAGCAATCTGCGCAATGTCTTTAGCCCATTGTTCCCAATAACGACGATTGCCGACGCGCTCAACCATGCGGGCATAAATTAAATTTTTGAGTTCGTCGAAGTTCAGCAAAGTTTGCAAGGAGATTTGGTCGGGATTTTCGACAAAAATTTTATCGCTGGGATTTTTACTACCGCCTTTGCCGATGTGAAGTTTAATCTCCTCAATGAAAATATCCATGCGGCTATCGTGAGCGCGAAGGGCGTTTAAAATTTTCCAGACAATATCGAATTCGCCTTTGGCAAGGGCTTCTTCGGGGCTTTTATCGAGCGGCACGACGACGGGAATAATTATGTAGCCGTATTTTTTATCCGGAGCCTTGCGCATGACGCGCCCGACAGCTTGCACTATATCGACTTGCGAACGTTTGCTTGAGAGAAATAAAATTGCGTCAAGACTCGGAACGTCTACACCTTCGGACAAGCAACGAGCGTTCGTAATGATTCTGCAGTCGTTTTCAGGCGTTTCTTTCAGCCAAGAAAGTTAATCGTTAATGCGCGAACAAAAGCCGATGGCGGTTTTCATGGGCGCGGGATCGCCGAGAACTTCAATATCGGTTAATTTTTTTTACAGAGCGTTGATACAGCCGGTGACTTTTTCTTTGTCGTCGGTAGAAATTTTTTTATCGCCGACTTCGAGCGGCTGATTAACGGTAAGGATTAAAACTTTGTAATCGGAGAGGAGATTTTTTTCAACGGCGTCGCCGAAACCGAGATGATAAAATTCGTCGCCGTAAGTTTCTGCGTCGTCCATGCTCCAAAGCATTAAATCATTATCGGCGGCTTTTTTCTTGGATTCGGAGGTGTACAGGCGCGGCGTTGCGGTCATGTAAATGCGTTTCTTGCCGTGAATAAAATTTTCGTCGTGAACGGCGGTAAAAGAAGTCGCGTCCTTGCCGTAACCTGTGGTGCGGTGCGCCTCGTCGCAAATTATCAAGTCGAATTCAATCTTAGCGGCGAGAAATTTCGTCGGAATTGGTCGTGGCGGGCAACGGCAAGTTTACGCTTAAAATTTCGTCTTCAGTCTTCTTTGAAACGGTTTCATCGGAGCAAACGCAAATGTAATTGAAAAATTTTTTCGGCGAAGGTCGCCCATTCGTAGAGAATTTGTCCGAGCAGAGAGATTGACGGCACGAGAAATAGAATTTTTCCGTTCGGGAGAAGTTTTTCGGCGATTTTCAGCGACGTATAAGTTTTACCGGTTCCACAAGCCATGATTAATTTTCCGCGCGTGTGATTTTGAAAATAATTTTTCGCGGCGTCGATTGCGTTCAGCTGATGTTCTTTTGGTTCGCGAAAATTTTTGATGGCCTCTTCGCCGAAAGTTCCCGCGTCGAGTTTTTCCCAATCGACGGCGGCTTTTCTTAATTCTTCCATGCCGATTCGGGCAACAGGCGGCGATTGATTCTGCAAAGTAATTTCGGCGTTATTGGTCAAGTTATTTGAAGTTGAAATCCACAGCCGCGCAGAAAATTTTTTATCGCCGTCAAAAGTCTTTGAACTTGTCGCAAGGAAGGTATCAACGGCGGCTTTATCGATTACCGAAGTTTCAGCGTAGAATTTACAATGGACAGCCCAAAATTCGCCGTCAATGGCTTTGCAAACAATATCAATTCCCAAATCAACAGTGCCGAATTCGTCACGGAAAGGAAATTCATTCCAGAGCCACACGTCAGAAAATTTCCCGCGATAAACAGGATTGGTCAGCAAAAAATTTTTCATAAGCCGCTCGAACTTTGTACCTTTGTCACGCTCCGGCATTTCTGCACTACGATATTTTTCGAGCAACTCATCTACGGTGACCACAGCTGAACATTTCCCTTACATATAAAAATTTTTTGAAATTTCGACATAGCCGCGAAAGTTTCTTTAAATTTATACAAAGACTAAGTGCTTCAATTTTTAATGCAAAATTGTCCGTTTGTCCGTCCCGTCCGTCGATTTTGGCAGTGGACCCACAAATGGACCCACGAGACGGAAAAAGCCCCGTCGATTGACGAGACTTTGTTTATTTCGATATGGCGCGTCCGGCGTGACTCGAACACGCGACCCACGGCTTAGAAGGCCGTTGCTCTATCCAACTGAGCTACGGACGCAAATTTTTTACAACGCGCTGATTATAGTTGCTGGAGTCTTTTTTGTCAAATTTTTTGTTTTCTGTCTCATTACTTGTTAGGAGTTATTGATATGGCGACAATTCTATTAACATTATAATCAATCAGCCGCGAGTAGATTTTTTTTACTGCGTGTATGAAAATTTTCTGGCATGTGTTATAATCAACGAAATTTTTACAGAGGAGTTTTCAGTATGAAAATAATTTTGACGGGCGACAGACCCACAGGTAAACTTCATCTTGGACATTATGTTGGCTCTCTTCGCGAGCGCGTTCGCTTGCAGAATTCGGGCGAATTCGACGAAATTTATATCATGATAGCCGACGCGCAAGCTTTAACCGACCATGCGGGCACGCCAGCTAAAGTTCACGAAAATATTTTGAACGTCGCATTAGATTATCTTGCCGTTGGAATTGACCCTGCTAAGTCTACGATTTTTATTCAATCGCAAATTCCGCAACTGTTCGAGTTAACCGCTTACTACATGAATATCGTTACGGTTTCGCGGCTTGAGCGCAATCCAACAGTCAAAAGCGAAATCGCGCAAAAAAATTTCGAGACTAGCATACCCGCTGGATTCTTGTGCTATCCTGTCAGTCAGGCGGCAGATATTACAGCTTTCGACGCAAACCTTGTGCCCGTTGGTGAAGACCAAGCTCCTATGCTTGAGCAAACGCGGGAAATCGTTCGCAAAATGCATGAACTTTACGGCGAAGGACTTTTAGTTGAGCCGGAAATTTTCTTGCCGCGCAGTCAAGTTTGCAGAAGATTGCCCGGCATTGACGGCAAGGCTAAGATGAGCAAGACTCTTGGCAACTGCATTTACCTAAGTGACGACAACGCAACGGTTGCCACTAAAATTAAAAATATGTACACGGATCCGACGCACATAAAGATTTCCGACCCTGGACATATCGAGGGCAATGTTGTCTTCACGTACCTTGACGCCTTCGCGGAGGACACTGCCAAAGTTGCAGAGCTTAAGGAACATTATCAACGCGGCGGGCTTGGAGATGTTGCCGTCAAAAAATATTTGCGCGAAGTGTTGGAGGAAACTTTGGAGCCGATTCGCCGTCGCCATGCTCAATACGAGGCGCGTCCCGATGAAGTTATGGATATTCTCAAAGAAGGCACTAAGAAAGCTCGCGCTAAGGCGTCGCAAGTTCTTAACCGTGTCAAACGAGCTATGAAGATTGATTACTTTAATGTGTAAGGGGTCTTATTTTATGAAAAAATTTTTAAGTCTTGCGTTAATCTTAACTTTAATTTTATCGCTAACTGCCTGCGCGGACGCCGCCAAAAAAGAAAAGGTAAAATTTAACAAAAAGCAACTCAAGAAAATTGAACTGGTTGAATCACCGTCACACGGCTCGCCAATGATTGTCTTGCGCGAAGACTATTCGGACGTGCCAATTTTCGGAGAGCCGGTCGCTACTCAAGCGCAAATGGTAAACTTTATAAAAACGCGCAATCCCGCTCCTAAACTCAACTGCACAGTCGAACAACTCGTCCATCTTTATTACGTCGAAGCCGGTCGCGAGGGCATTCGTCCCGACATTGCACTTTGTCAAGCGATAAAGGAAACGGGTACATGGGCTTATGGCGGCGACGTTGTTCCCGAACAAAATAATTTTTGCGGATTGGGCACGACTGGCGGCGGCGTCAAAGGCGGATTTTTTGCTACGCCGCAACTCGGTGCTCGCGCTCATATTCAACATTTGCTTTCTTACGCCTCTAAACGTCCACCTAAAGTTGAAATTGTCGACCCGCGCTATGACTTGATAAAAAATTTCCGCCCGCAAATTTTCGGTAAGCTGACAAAGTGGACGGATTTAAACGGTGTATGGGCGGTTCCCGGTCATCACTACGGCGAAGATATTTTAAACTTGTGGTTGCAAGCGCAAATGCCTGACGGCTCCGACGCCTCATTGGAAGCGGCAGATTTAAAAGTTACGCTTGAGTCCGATAAGGCGGCGGCTTATGTCTATCGTGGACTGGTAAATATGGAGCGCGAAAATTTCTACGGCGCACGCGATGACTTTAAGGCGGCGTTGGAAGTTGAATCCGAACTTAAAGAGGCTCTCTTCGACCTCGCACTTGCACAAGAGAAAATTAAAAAATTTGACGACGCCATTAAAACTTACGACGAACTTTTAAGCATTGATGATAAGTTTGTTTACGGCTGGTACAATCGCGGGCGGCTTAAACTCGCCAAAGACGATTTTAAAGGTGCGATTAAAGATTTTGAGACCGCACTGACGATTGAGACGATTGGTCCCGATGCTTATAATAATATCGCCGTTGCTTACTTTAAACAAAAAAAATATGAAGACGCTTGGAAAAATATTCAAAAAGCCGCCGAACAAAGCTCAACTAATCCTGTTGTCAAGGAAAATTACGAAAAATTTGTTGCTTGCGTTAAGGTCAAGAAATAATTTTGAGTAATCGACTTGTTTAGAAACATTTAATCCGCTATTGTCACAATGGGCAATGGCAATTTTTTTGACATAGCGTTTACCGTGTGGTATAAAAATAATTCAGGAGGCTGATGCGTATGATAAACGCTGACGAACATAAAAAATTATTGGCACAAGTCACGCAACTTGAAAAAAACAGCGTAAATTATTTCGACGTAGAGAAAGAATTTTTCCTTATCGATTCTGACAATTTATTTCAAGTTCGTCCTCGACTTTACGGCTACTCGATTCAACGTAGTGGCATTTACGAGGACGATAATCTTACACCCGAAGCAATCGCAGGCTTGGACGGACGCGGTTGCTATGTCTATGTCGACGTTCAAGACGGCAAAATCACAATTAAGCAGGACTTGAACGGCGCATGGGGCATTTATCTTTTCCGTCACGGCGATTATTTCGCGCTGAGTAATTCTTTTTTCCGTTTGCTCGACCACGTTAAGTTTAAATATCCGTTGACTGTTAATCACGATTATTGTCATCATCTGCTGATTAATGAACTTGCTAGTCATTCTTATCTGGAAACGGCAATTAATGAAATTCAGCTCGTAGATAGAAGCGCGATTCTTACGATTGGCATATCAGAAAAAAATCTCCAAATTAAATTGATTGATTATAAAGAACACAGCATTTCCCCCGATTCTGAAACCGGTATTGCCGTTTTAGATAATTGGATTGAATTTTGGGGCGATGTATTGTACGGCGTGGCTCAACATACGAAATTTATTCAAGCTGATTTGTCGGGCGGCTTTGATAGTCGTGTTTCCATTGTGCCGCTATTACATTCGGGAATAGATTTAAATACCGTGCGAATTAATTCTTCTACGGACGGACTTCATACTCATGCGGAAGATTATCAGATAGCCTCTAAAATTGCGGCGCATTATGGTTTTAATTTAAATCAGTCGCTTCCTGCCCAACAATTTTTAAATTATAGCCTTAATGATGCTTGGGATATTGATTTGTATAGTCAAAATACTTTTCGCAACTTACCAACCGTGTCTTGGGCAAGAAAAACTGTTAATAAGGTTTACTATCTGAAAGGTCATGCCGGCGAATCAATTAGAAAACGTTGGCATATGCCGCCGAAAAAATTTATAGCGAATCAAATTAGTAAAACAACTCGCTATCCCGCCGCTTTATCCGATAAAATTTTTAACTCCGTAAAAAATATCCTTGAATCCGCGTATAATTCCATTTGTAATAAACATAACATTAAAGATTTTGATTCAATAGATATTATGCAGTATTTATACGAAGAAACTCGTTGCAGACATCATTTTGGCAAGGAAGCTCTCGGTTTGTACAGAAGAAATAATTTGGCAATTTCTCCTGCACTCGACCCCGAACTTAGAACTATTAAACTTAATACTCCCGAATGTCCAGATTATAATTTGCTAATTGCGTTGATTTTTACTCGCTATGCACCAGATTTATTGACGTTTCCTTTCGATAGTAATCGCTCTATTGCAAAAGAAACTTTGCTATTCGCTAAAAAAATTAATGAACGTTTCCCTAAATATGAGAAAAAAAATAAATCTAGCGTTAATAAATCGTTTTATTTACAACCGCGTGATTTGCAAACGGAAAAAATCCTCTCTTCAAAGCAAAATAATCCCGGTTTGCCCGGAAATTTGCCGGAATCTTGCATGAAATCGGCTTTTGAGTCCAGCGGGGTTTTCGCGCTTTTCACTAAGTATTTCGATAAAGAACTCTATAATTATGCGGCAAATTACTACGATAATCATGTTTTCGGGCGCAATCGTCCGTTATATTCCGTTTTGGGCGTCGCACGAGTTTTATCCGACGTGGAAATTAGCCAATCAAAGCGTCCGTTGTATCACGATATAAAACATTTCCTCGAACAAGATTTTGTAACAATTAACAACGACGAATTTAAAATTCCTAGTAAGTTCCAAGATTATCTTACAGCGCGAATTGACGTTAAATTAATGTCGACAGCGGGCGATTTTCAAATTATTTCCCTCTCCGACGATAAAGCCAATGTTCTCAAGCCTAACTGGTTTCAAAAGGACGGAATCGGCTATCAAATCCAATCTTACGCCGGCAAATTGGAATTCGCAGTTAAATCTACGGTTGACGGGCAAATTCGCTTGCTACTTAGAGGAAAACACATTCGCAACCCCGAAGATAAATCTAAAAATGTGCCTTATTGGATTGATTACACTAAATTAACGATAAATGGACAAGAAATTTTTGATATTCTCACGCCAACTTGGCACGATAAACCTTATATTTGCGCCATAGACACTAAAGCCAACTACGAAATTAAAATTCAAGTTGAGTGGCTCCCGCATAGAAGTGATAATTAAATTCCGCTCAAATTAAAGTCCGGAATGAAATTTTTATCGGCTGTTTTGCCTATTTGAACGAAACAATTCTTTATTCCAAGCTTAACCGCGTGTTCGACGACCGATTTATATTCAAAAGTCGTCAATGCGCGGCTTATTTTTTTAAATTCTGCTGCTCGATATATCGGAGTGTATTGATTCATCAAACTTATATAAATTTCGTCGCCAAATGTCTCGTAAAGCCAATCGACAAGCTTAATCGCGTCTTTTCTGTAATTCGGCAGGACTAAATGACGCACTATCACCCCGCGAATCATATTTTTTCCCGAAAATTTCGCCGCTCCAACCAGTTCAAACATTTTTTTTATCGCTCGCGTCGCTATTTCAAAATAATTCGGCGCATTAGATAAAATTTTTGCCGTCTCATCATCAAAATACTTTAAATCTGGCAAAAAAATATCCACTCGACCGCGTAAAAGCTCTAATGTCTCCAAATTTTCATAAGCATTTGAGTTCCAAACTATCGGCAACGTCAATCCGCGATTTTTAGCAATATCTATCGCCTCGCAAATTTGTTTTGTGTAATGCGTCGGCGTCACCAACTCGATATTTGCCGCTCCTCGCGCCTCTTGCTCAATAAATATCTCTGCAAGACGTTCAATTTCAATTTCTGCGCCAAATCCCTCGTGACTTATTAAATAATTTTGGCAGTAAACGCATTTTAAGTTGCAATACGAAAAAAAAATCGTGCCTGCTCCATTTTTTCCGACTAGACACGGTTCCTCCCATTTATGTAAGCTCACCAACGCAATTTTTACCTTTTTTCCCGCTCTGCAGTATCCTAAATTATTTTTTCGGTCTACTTTGCACCTGCGCGGGCAAATTTCACATGTCATAATTAATTTTCTCCCTATAATTTGCTAAATTGTATGTTGTAAAGGTTGCTATAGACGCCGCCAAGCTCTAAAAGTTCTTTATGCGTGCCTGATTCGCAAATTTTTCCCTTGTCAATTACAAAAATTTTATCCGCGTCAAAAATCGTGCTCAATCGGTGCGCTATTACAAAACTCGTGCGACCAATCATTAAATCATCAAGTGCAGACTGTACAATTTTTTCGCTTTCCGTGTCCAATGCACTCGTTGCCTCGTCCAAAATTAATATTTGCGGATTTTTTAACATTGCACGCGCTATCGCCATTCTTTGACGCTGTCCACCACTTAAATTTAATCCGCGTTCTCCTATTTTTGTTTGATAGCCTTCCGGAAGTTCCAAAATAAATTTTTCTGCGTTTGCAGCACGCGCCGCCGCTTTTACTTCCTCGTCCGTCGCATTTAATCGCCCATATCTGATATTTTCCATGACTGTTGTCGAAAATAATAGCGTTTCTTGTGGTACAATTCCTATTTGTTCCCTTAAACTTTCTATTTTTACGTCGCGTATGTCTAATCCGTCAATTTTTATCGCTCCCGACGTTACATCGTAAAATCTCGGTATTAAATTCGCGATTGTCGATTTTCCTGCGCCACTTGGTCCCACAAATGCTATCATCTGACCTGGTTTTACCTCGAAATTTACATTTTCCAGCGCATTATGCACCCCGTCATAGCTAAATGTTACATTTTCTACGCTTATATTTCCTTTTATCGGCGGTAATTCTATCGAATTTGGTTTATCATTTACTTTTTCCGGTAAATCTAGCACTCCAAATATCCTATCTATTGCCGCCATTGCTTTTTGCAGTCGTCCGTATATTCTCGACAATCTTTTTACCGGATTTGCAAGATTTACCGCGTATGTTAGGAACGCAACCAACGCTCCAGCAGAAATTATTCCGTTTACAACCTCGTATCCGCCGAACCATACGATAAAAGTTACTGCTACTGCCGCTAAAAATTCAACCGTCGGCGTTAATAAACTCGTTATTTTTACATTATCTATTGTCGCCTTAAAATTTAGCTCATTTTCTACTTTAAAGCGTTCTATTTCGTATTTTTCGCGCACAAATGACTTTACAACTCGAATTGACGATATACTTTCCTGTAAAAGTGACGTTATATCTGCTAATTTTTCTTGAATTATTCGGCTCGTCGATTTTATTTTTTTCCCAAATATTCGCATCGAAATTCCGACTAATGGAACCGTTATTAGCGTTAAAAGCGTTAATTTCCAGTCTAAATAGAACATCATAACGATTGAACCGATTAAAATTGCACCTTCCGTGAACATTTCGATTAAATTATCCACTAAAGCTGATTGAATTGCCCCGACATCATTTGTTAAATAACTCATTGTCTCGCCTGTCTGGTGTTTGTCGAAATATTCCATTGGCATGCGCTGAAATTTCCTAAACATGACTTCGCGCACGTCTACAACCACTCTTTGACCGATATACGACACTAAATACGATTGTCCGTAATAAAATACGCCGCGAATCGCAAAAACGACCACGATACTCACCGAAATAAAATTTAACATTGCCATATCGCGTTCGGCGAGCACTTTATCTATCATATCTTTAATTATCCAAGGTAAATATAAATTTGCTCCAGATGCACAGATTATACAGATGATTGCTAGCAAAAATCGCCCTAAATATGGCTTTATATATGATAAAAGTCGCTTATAATTCTTCATTTTTTGCAGTCTCCAAAATTTTTTTTGCTACACGAGCCGCCGCGCCATGTTCGCCGAGTTTTTTACAAGCCGATTGCAATTTTTTTACAATTTCTGCGCGATTGTCTAGTATTTTATTTATTTCTTCTAAAATTCTTTGCGGCGTAACATTATCCTGCAATAATTCCGGCAAAATTTTTTCGTCGGCTAAAATATTCGGAAGGCTGAAGTATTTTATATCGACCAAAAGCTTTCCGATTAAAAAATTTAGCGAATTCATCTTGTAAAGAACGACGCACGGCAAATTTAGCAATGCCGCCTCTAAAATTACAGTTCCGGACGTTGCGATTGCCGCATTTGCGATTTGCATTATATCATAACGCCGCGATGATTCGACTAATTCTATATTTAAGCCTTTTACGTCGATTAAATTTGAAATTCCGTCGGCTACTGGTAAAAAAAATCGTTTATCTGGCAAAAGTTTTACCGTTTCGAGCATTGGCGGCAATAAAAGTTTAATTTCTTGCTTGCGCGAGCCTGGCATTAGTAAAATTACTTCTTCTGATTCATTTACGCCAAAAAATTTACGCGCTTGAGCCTTTGACATTGAAGGTTTAACTGTATCAACGAGAGGATTACCTAAAAAATAAATTTTTGCGCCTGCCGCCTCGTAAACTGGCAACTCAAACGGAAAAATTGCAATAAAAAAATCTGCAATCTTTGCGCAGTCCTTTGCACGACCTTTTCGCCACGCCCAAGCACTCGGAGGAATGTAAGAAAGTATTTTTACGCCAAATTTTTTAACGCGACGAGCTAAACGCCAATTAAAATCGGGATAATCAATCAAAATTAGTAAATCGGGTTTTTCAACGCGAATAATTTCCGTTAAGTCGTCCAAAAGTTTAAAAATTTTGCGTAAATTCCTCAAAACCTCGACGACGCCCATAATGTTATAATCTTTAAAGTTGCGAACGACTTTAACGCCCGCCTCAGCCATCAAATTGCCTCCGAAGCCGATAATTTCAGTTGACGGAGCGATTTTTTTGATTTCGCGAGCCAAACTTGCCCCGTGAACGTCTCCAGAGACTTCACCGGCGGAAAAAAACAGTTTCAAAGCTTCAAAACCTCCTTTCAAAATAATTATATTTCGATACAAAAATTTTATCAATAACAATACCAAAATGTAAAAGAAAAAAGTCCGCCACTTTCTGTAACGAACTTCTTATACAAGCTTAGTCGCCTCCGCATTGGAAGCGGATTAATTTTATTGAAAAAATCTCTAGTCGGAAAAAAGTTTTAAGTCTGTCGAAGGAGATAATTTATTTTACTCTTCCATTCTTCCTCAATCTCCTTGTGGAAACGGTCAAGTTCCCGTTCGCAAAATTGCGACGTATATTTTCCGTCTTTACATGCAGTACGGGCAACACGCCGATAGAAACGTTTGGAATTGTCGCCGTCGATATAATAAGCATATTTCTCAATCATTTTTTCTTTATCAGAACCGAACCAACTGCTGACTGTAACATATTCATAAGTTTTATTGATCTTAACAAACCGTAAAATTCGCTCGCCGGCTCCAAATGTTCTTTGATTCTGCTCGCCAACCAATCGTTTGCGTGTTCTTGACGGTCGTTAATATATTCGGTGTCCTTCGTGCGGAACGTGAAGAAATTCGACGGCAGAGAAATTTTTTTGCCCGTGTAACTTTCCAGCTCATTAACGAAGGAGCGCAAATCCGCAATCAGTCGACGGTGAACGCCATATTTATAATTGCCTTCGGTTTCGGCATAACGAGCAACGCGATTCATTTTGCGCTGTTCATACATAACGATGACTTGTTGGGCAAGTGCCTCCGCCTGTGAATAAATTTCATCACGAAAAGCACGTTCACCGGCAGATTTTGCCGAACTCGACGATTTATAATCAAAATCATCTTCTCCAGACACTCCGCCGAAAGAATTTTGCCAAATTTCCATTGCATATTGGTCGCTATCTTCCAACATAAAGCGATAATCGCTTTTAGGCGGCGGCGTGAACGTCAACGGCTGTTGCATTTTAGATTTTAATTCCGCGAGCTTTGCACCGACGTTTACAAATTCTTCAGTCAAGCTCAATGCTTTTGTCGGACAAAGCTCCACGACATTTCTAACTTTGCCGACTTCCGAATCAGCGACGACTCCCGCGCCGATAACTTCAACCTTGCCGGAAGAATCTTCTTGCAAAACATTGCACTCAAGCGCACACATGCCGCAAGCAATACATTTATCTTTTTGAACTTTCAGCTTGTACATAAAATTCCCTCACTTCACAGCTTGCATTTTTTTGATATACTCGTTGCCTGTGCTCAAAGTTTTGTCAATCTGCCCACTAAGTTTTCCATTTGAATCGAACAGCGGGGCTTTCAAAATATCGGCAAGCGTCTTTGCAAAATTTACGCAATTCATCAAAGCTTTTTTGTCGTCGACGCTGTAATTTCTTTTGTTGAGTCCGCGCCGCTCGATAATTTCGCTCGTGTACTGAATACTTTTCAAAAACAGCGCGTTCAACCTAGCTAAAAGCGTCAACAACGAATTCGCTTTATCGTCAATCCCTTCAAGCGCAATTCGTGCCGTGTCAGTGTTATGGGCGATAACTTCTGCCTCGTCACTGCGCGTATAGGCAATGTCCAAATTAATTCTCGCGTCTTTTTTTATCGCGCCGCTAACGCCGCCATATTCCCACGAAAATAAAAACGTGCCGAGAATTTCTTTATCAGACATCTGAACGCCCGAAATCGAAATCATTTGATTAATACCGCTCAAATTTTCGGGGCGCAGTGCTAAACTATTCAAGCTGTCAACTGTGTGCATTTCTTCAAAATCAATCTTGAGAATTTTTTCATAGACGCCGATGAAATCCTTAAGAGTGACGCTCATTATACCTTTTTTGCGGTTCGCCAACTTCATCATTGTTGATTCCAGTTTCTCGTATTGAGAATGTAATCTTCTCGCCGCCGCCTCAATCATTGTGAATGCCTCGTAATTGACATGCCGCGCCTCTCGTGCGTATTCGTCAGCTTTCCAAACGTCGCTCAAAAATTTTACTGCACCGACGCCGTAAGCAATCGGAATAATTGGAAAAGCCATAAAATCACCTCACAACTTTAAAACAGAATTATCGTCCATGAAGAAATCATCGAACTCCTTATAACTTGAAAAGGCAACTTGTCCGCCGAAGTTTTGCAAAATTTTATCCAAGCCCTTCGCGATAATTTCTACGTCGTTTGAATAAGTGCCCTTTGAAATCAGCTCGAAACCGTCTTGAACATTTTTATCCCATTTGTACTTTTCATCGGCAAAATATTTTTTCATAACGCCGCGTTGATGTTCCATTTCGGCGAGAGCGTCCGTTTTTATTTTGGAAATGATTTTGCGCCTGTCCGCCGCCGCATTAACTTTTGAAGCGTCCCAAAGTTTCAACGTGGCATCAACCGCAACGATTAATCCACTGCAAGCGACCGCCGTAACTGTGGATCCGATAACCGCACCGACGACTGGAATAGGAATCAGCGTTTGACCGATAACTGCGCCGTAAGTAGCTCCGATTTCCGCTCCGACAAAACCGCCAACCGTTTCAATCGCCAACGTCAAGCCCTTCTTGCCGACTTCCTTAATAAATTGCTCTTCATCAATCTTACCGTCCAATAAATCCAAGACGTTATCTTTTATCATGCTACCGAAGACCAACGCTTTAGCCGCGACATTTGAATTAATACCAACGTTAAGCAAAACTTTCTGCGCCGCATTGCCGCCAATCCGTTTAGCCTCTTGAATGGCAATTTCTTTACCTTTCTCGACGACGACCTTTTTAACGACAACTTTTGTCTGCGTGGCTATGGCACGACTTGCCTCGTCAAAATTTTTTTCGCCCGTCGCAAAGTCAAATATCGTTTTCGTGCTTGAGGAAACAATTTCAACTGCCGCCGCGTTCAAATTATCGGCGTTTGCTTTTTTAAGACGATTAGTTGAGATTCTAAGGTCACGAGTAAGTTCTTTTGAAATTCTTGGCGGCAAAGTTACTTCTGCCAACTCGTAAGAAACTTTATAACTGCGTTCCAATGCCGCGTCGCTGAATTTAACAAGCTCGCGACTTACGGGCGGCGCAATTTCTTTCGTAACCTTATCCGCAATTTTTGAACAGGTTTTATCTTTGGCGTAAATCGTCGCCTCGTCAAAATTTTTCGTGCCCGTTGCTAAATCAAGTGAAGTCTTCGTGCCGTCGGAAATAAATTCTCTAAAGTCCTCTTCTGACACCTTGTCGCCAAATTTTTTGCTTACAACAGGCGCGGCTTTTTCGGCAACTTTACCCGCAATTTTATTTTTTAACTTGTCGCCGTATTCTTCGTAAGCCATAATGCTTAACCTTTGCTGACTTTAATTTTGCCCTTGCCGTATTCGACGGTGTAACGTTTGCCGCAACTCGGACAACTGCCGCTCGTGCGTTGGGTGCTTGCCGTGTCTACCGTGTAGGAATTGAGTTTTCGCCCGCAATGCGGACAATTCACGCTTTTGGAAACCGCCATGTTAATCACTCCTCATCTTTTTTGCTGGAAAAAATTTTATCTGCCCTCTCGAATTGCTCAAGCATTTTGTCCATATCGTCATTGAGTTTTTTGATTTCCTCGAATGTTTCTTTCATGTCGCTCCAAAAATTTTTCAAATCCGATTTATAAATGCCGTCAATGTCGGTGAGTAATGCCAATTCAACATTTAAAACGCGAGAAATTCTTATGAGCATGGGCAACGAAATAATTTTATTTGCGGAGGCATTCTCGATTTGCGACAGATAACTTTTATTGATATTGAGTTTATCGGCAAGCTCGGCTTGTGTCATATTTCGTAACTTGCGAAAACCCGCAATTTTCATTCCGATACAGCGCATTTCAACTTGAAAGTTTTCCCTCATAATTTGCCTCCAAAATTACTTATTTGATAGATATTTTATCAAAAAATTTTTCATTGTCGATTAACTGAAAAGCAAATTCCTTTACTAAATAGGTACACTTCAGCAATTAAAAACCGCCGAGTATTTAATCCGACGGTTAAAAATTTTTACGTATAATGAGCTCCAGTTGAGGCGGGTCGCTTTTTTATTTTAAACGAATCTGCAAACATGGTCGACAGCAATATCCGAAAAGCCATAAGCTTCTGCCTTAGTAAGTCGTCCGTTGCACATGTCGTGAGTTTTTTTCAAGAGCAAATTACCTGCGTCGACTATCGTAAGCTCGCCCGCAATTATGCCGCTCAAGTTCACGTCGATATTATCTTCCATCCACGAATAAGTTTGCGCGTTAGCAGTGACTTTAAGCACAGGAACAATCGCGTTACCGGTCGGCGTGCCGCGTCCCGTTGTAAATATAATTGCATTGCAACCTGCCGCAACCATTGACGTTACAGACGAAATATCATAACCAGCAGTATCCATGACGATTGCGCCGCGCTTAGTCGGACGTTCCGCTTGTTCCAAAACTTCAACAATCGGTCGCGTGCCGCCCTTGCGAATACAGCCTAAACTTTTTTCGTCAATAGTGGAAAGCCCGCCGAATTTATTTCCAGGCGTCGGCTGACCTGCGCGGCAATCTTGCCCAGCCGCTTTTAAATGTGCTTCGTAGTCCGCGCAGATTTTTATAATTTTGTTGTGAAGTTCAGGAGTAGCCGCCCGCTTAGCCAAAACGTGTTCGCCGCCAATCCATTCAATCGACTCACTCATAAGCGTCGACGCGCCCAAGTCAATAAGTTTATCGCTAAGCTCGCCGACAGCAGGATTAGACGCAATGCCGCTTGTCGCGTCCGAACCGCCGCATTCAATCCCTAACAACAATTCGGAAATATCGCAGAGTTCTTTTTGTTGAAGACCAGCCTCCGACGCCAAATCACGAGCCGCACGAACTGCCTTTTCAATCGTCTTGAGTGTGCCGCCTTCCTCTTGAATACCAAACGACACAACGGGCTTGCTAGTCATTGATTTAATCTTATCGCGCAATTTGGCATGAGGAACCGTTTCACAACCAAGCCCGATTATCACCACGCCGAAAACATTCGGATTGCACGCAAAGCCCTTTAAAATTTTCTGTGACATGTCCGTATTGGCTTGAACGTCTGAACAGCCCGTGTTGAAAATTATATTAACTGCACCGCGCACTTGACTTGCAACAATCCGCGCAGATTCACTTCCACAAGCGCATGTAGGCAGAATCAAAACGTGATTGCGAATTCCTGCACGACCATCCGCCCGCTTATATCCCCAAAAAGTCATTTAAATAAACCTCCTAATTGTCTAAATATTTATCTTTACCGTCGAATTACTTGCCGCCGATTTAAATAAACGCCGCAATCAAGCGAGTAAATTTTATATAGAAAAACACGGAAAATAGCAGTAACGTTACGTTAAAAAGTACCTTTGAAAGTATTCTTGCCGTAACCAGTGCGGTAGATAGCAAAACTAATTCCGTTTTGTTTGAGTAATTGCCAATCGACAAGCTCATTGCGAAAAGAAACGAAGTCATCGGCGTAGTCGCTCGTCCAGCAGACACGACCAGGATGGTTGTAAAATAACTCAGAAAAGTCATTGATGAATTCCTTAAGCCATCATGTATTCGTGTAAGATTTTAGTCTCCATAACCTCGCGTAATAATTTTGCCTTATGCCGAAAATAGCGCGTAATTCACTGGTCACTGAGTCCATTGATTGGAATAACGTAAATGAGCTTAGTGATCCCACGTTCAACGGCAATGCAAAGATTGTAGTCATGATACAAGATTTGAATAACCCTATGATAAGCATTGTAGAATAACAGAGGCAGGAGCAACGGCGCAAGATTTCGTCTTCTTTAAATATATTTCGCGGGTTCCTGCAATGAGTTCGGCAACAGTCGGTTCAGAAATAGTTTGAGTTATAAAACTCCAACCGAAATGGCAATGGCATTAACTTAACAAAAAGTAGAAGAAATTTTATGATAGTCAGAAAA
>CAMJRX010000023.1 GCA_946408355.1 uncultured Selenomonadales bacterium | reverse complement strand
GACAAATGCAAAATCATCAAGCGCAAAGGGCGCGTTATGGTTATATGCGAAAATCCCAAACATAAACAACGTCAAGGTTAAGGAGGTGAAAAATTTATGGCACGTATAGCTGGTGTAGATTTGCCCCGTGACAAGAGAATCGAATACGCTCTTACGTATATTTACGGAATCGGATTGCCCACGTCGCAGAAAATCCTCGCGATGACGGGCGTCAACCCTGACACTCGGACAAAAGATCTCACGGATGACGATGTTGTTAAACTTCGTGATGCTATCGATCATAACTTCGTAGTGGAGGGCGACCTTCGCCGCGATGTTCAGATGGACATCAAGCGACTCATTGATATTGGCTGTTATCGCGGACGCCGTCACCGTCTCGGTCTCCCTGTTCGTGGACAGAATACCAAAAACAACGCTAGAACTCGCAAGGGTCCTAAGAAACTCGTACAGGGCAAAAAGAAAGAATAATCTTTAAGGAGGTCAAGACAGGTGGCAACAAAAAGAACAGTTCGCGCCAAAAAGAAAGTTCGCAAGAATATTGAATACGGCGTGGCGCATATCAGTTCCACGTTTAATAATACGATTGTCACGCTCACCGACAAAAGCGGCAACGCAATTTCTTGGGCGTCGGCGGGCGGCTTAGGTTTTCGCGGCTCGCGTAAATCTACTCCCTTCGCCGCGCAGATGGCAGCTGAAACCGCAGCTAAGGCAGCTATGGAGCACGGCTTGAAACAAGTTGAGGTTTACGTTAAAGGTCCCGGCGCAGGACGCGAGGCGGCAATTCGTTCGCTCCAAGCTACGGGTTTGGAAGTTAACATGATTAAAGACGTGACGCCTATTCCGCACAACGGCTGTCGTCCGCCCAAACGCAGAAGAGTTTAATTTGGAGGTGCAAATATGGCAATCGATAGAACTCCCGCATTGAAACGCTGCCGCGCACTCGGAATTGAACAGGCGGTTATCGGTCGTTCGCGCAAAGTCGGTGAAAAAAAACACCAGCAACAGCGCATGACCCGCAAAGTCAGCGAGTACGGTTTGCAGCTTAAAGAAAAACAGAAGGCAAAATTTATCTACGGCGTCCTTGAGCGTCAGTTCCGTAACTACTACGAAAAGGCTAAGAAAATGCCCGGCGTAACAGGCGAGAATCTTCTTGTCCTCCTCGAACGCCGCTTGGATAATGTCGTTTTTCGCATGGGCTTTTCTAACACCCGCCGTCAAGCTCGTCAATTTGTTCGTCACGGGCACATTACCGTTAACGGCAAGCGTGTCGATATTCCGTCGGCATTGGTAAAAGTTGGCGATGTCGTTGAAGTTTGCGAGAAAAGTCAGGGCAAAGAAATCTTCAAGGCGATTAAAGAAGTCAATAACGCCCTCAGTGCTCCGCCGTGGCTCGATTCTAATCAAGCTAACCTCAAAGGCTCCGTTACACGTTTCCCGACCCGCGAGGATATTAGCGATATTCCCGTTAATGAACAGTCTATTATTGAGTTGTACTCCAGATAATTCGTCCCAACAGATTTTCTGTGAAAGGAGCGGATTTCTTGAATGATTGACAACGATAAAAACGAAACTCAAAAGCCGCCGAAGATTGAAATGGTCGAAGTCAGCGAGGACGGTTGCTACGGAAAATTCATCTGTGAACCGCTCGGACGAGGCTACGGAATTACAATCGGCAATAGCTTGCGTCGTATGCTCCTCTCCTCTTTGGAAGGCGCAGCAGTTACTTCGATTAGGATTGACGGCGTACTGCATGAATTTTCAACAATTCCCGGCGTTCGCGAAGACGTAACAAATATTGTGCTCAATATCAAACAGCTCTGCTTGAAGATTGACGAGGAAAAAAATCAACAGCCTCAATACTTCGCGCAAGTTGTAGCTACGCCGCCAAGAACTTATGCCCTCCGAATTGACATTGACGTTGAGGAGGAAATTAGAAATGGCGGACACTCGGGCGGACGCAGGGAAGTTATTGCCGCCGATATTGAGTGCGACCCCAGCATTGAGATTTTAAATCCGGACTTGCACATTGCGTGGCTTAACGAGACTGGCAAGCTTAAAATCGAAATGACAGCTCGGAGCGGGCGCGGCTACGACCAAGCGGAAAAAAATAAAAATCCTGATGACATTATCGGCACAATCCCGATTGATTCGATTTTCTCGCCGGTGTTGCGCGTCAATTACGACGTGACAGATACTCGCGTCGGAAATGAAATGGACTTTGACAAGTTAACGTTGGAAGTTTGGACAAATGGCACGCTTCGCCCTGAAGAGGCAGTTGCTAAGGCGTCGGCGATTTTGATAGCGCACATGAAACTTTTCCAAAGCATGGACAACGTCGCTTTCGAGGAAATAGAGGAAGATGATGAACCTTCTGCTAAAGAACCCAAAGACGAAATTACCTTGACGATGGATAAAAATCTTACAAAGCCTATCGAAGAGCTGGAATTGTCCGTTCGGTCGACGAATTGCTTAAAGCGTGCAGGTATTCACATTGTGGCGGATTTAGTCGACAAAACCGAAGAGGAAATGATGAAGTTCCGCAATCTCGGTCGCAAATCGTTTGAAGAAATTAAACACACTATGGATCAGCTCGGCGTATCGTTTAAGCCTTCGCCGAATCCGACAAATATAAACTTGATGGACGATTAAACTTTGCAGGAAGGAGGAAACTTGATGAGCTATAGAAAACTCGGCAGGAATACCGGCGCACGCAAGGCGATGTTTAAAAGTTTGCTGACTGCGTTGTTCCAACATGAGCGCATTGAGACGACAGAGGCACGAGCTAAAGAACTTCGCAAATTCGCCGAGAAAGTCATAACACTTGCTAAACGCGGCGACTTGAGTGCACGCCGTCAAGCTATAAATCTCGTCGCTAACGTGGACGTTGTACATAAAGTTTTCGAGGAGCTTCCCGAAAAATACAGCGATCGTGCGGGCGGCTACACCAGAATTATAAAAGTTGCGCCTCGTCGTGGAGACGCCGCACCTATGGTTTGGATTGAGCTGGTGTAAAATATTTTTGACTATAAAAAAGATGCTGTCCAATTTTCTTGGAGAGCATTTTTTTTGAAATTTAAAGGAGGCGGCGAAGTTGAAACTGGCAAGCGTTATATCAGGACAGCTAGCAAATTTTTTTCAGCGACGCGGCGAAGTTAAACCTAACGAATTGATAAAAGCACTTGAGCGCGAAGTTTCTAAGCAGAAGACTAAAGAAAATTTCGTCCCGAATTCCTATGTAATTTATCTTTGCGAGGAAGATTGTCACCGATTGAGCGCGGCACGATTAATTAAATCTTTGCACGAGGCAGTTGAGCGCAAAGTTATTCGCGAGAATTGTTTTATGGAAGGTGTGCTTTCCGTTAAGATAAAAAAAATGACGACTGACGAAAACGCGATTGTTATTGTTTCAAGCTACGTTGACGAAAGCGACCAAGAAGAAGATACGATTAATCTTGAAAATGAAGTGTTATCGCAGACGCTAATTGAAAGCACGGACTCTTCTAATGACGACAAAACAATCATTGC
Source organism: uncultured Selenomonadales bacterium (assembly GCA_946408355.1). GTDB lineage: Bacteria > Bacillota > Negativicutes > Selenomonadales > Selenomonadaceae > Quinella. The sequence continues at coordinate 33,667 of CAMJRX010000023.1, read as the reverse complement.
CGACAAAACAACAATCGTTGCGACAATGCGAACTGCCACGCCGCGAAAAGTCGAATATAATTTGGCAATTCTTACTAATTATAAAACGTCGGAACTTGTTTTCGGTGAGCGGCAAATTTATCTTGGGCGCAAAACTACAAATGATTTCGTTATTGATGATGAGAGTGCGTCACGAATTCACGCTTATGTTGCCTATGAACGGCACCGGCATGTTCTCTACGACGCGGGCAGTTTGAACGGGACATTCGTCAATAAAAAGCCGATAAGTCGTCACGAGCTAAAAGACGGCGATAAAATTTTAATCGGGCGCACGACACTGACCTACAAAGTTTTATAAAAAATCCCCCTCCGATTTTGGAAGGGGTTAATTTTTTAATTGCAACGGTATTATAAATCACGTGTTTATCAAAACATACAAAATAGGAAGAATTATAATTAACAATGATAGAAACCTAAAAACTCGGAATATCTGCGTTTTAAGTTGACGACCCGCGTTTTTTCTTGTGAATGACGTTCCAATTAATCTGTTTTCATATTTTTATTATACCACTTTTTATCTGTGAACACGTCTTCTAGAGAGTGTTGGTAAAGTGCAAAAATAAAACACAAGCAAAATCTTTGGTAAAATGAATTTGAAAAATTCTCCAAAGGAAAGTGCTTATGTCAAACTCATTTTACCACGAACGCTACTGCCTTACAAAAGCGCAACGAGAAATAATCGAACCACTGTTACCGGCTCCCAAGTCGACAGGGCCACCAGGATTAAATCCCTTGACGGTCTTTAACGCAATCTTATGGATATTGTCTTCAGGAGCCGCATGGCGCGACTTGCCACCCCAATTTGGCAATTGGAACAGCATTTATCACAAATTCCGCCTCTGGTGCGCTGACGACGTTTTCGATAACATCTTACAAGTGTTGGTATCCGACACGGAAAAATACTTGCTCGTTGAAATTAATTCAACCTTCTGCAAGGTGCATCAGCACGCCGCCGGGACTCTGAAAAAACATGGCAATCAAGCAATAGGAGTGTAGCGCGGCGGCAAGTTTTGAATGTGGTATTGACCGGCGGGCAGATTCATGATTGTCAATGCGCAACCGAACTTTTGAGTAAAGTCAAACTGGAGGGCAAAACGGTTTTGGGCGACAAAGCTTTTTTTTCGGCTCGTATTGGCGATTTTATTAAAGAGCAAGGCGGCATTGTTAGTATCCCCGACAAAGCCAACTCGCGAACATTATATGAGAATAGTCGCCGCATAGCCACTCGTTATGACAAGTTAGCTGTCTGCTTTCTCAATTTTATCTTTCTTGCTGCACTTTTGATTAAACTTTAGCGTTTACCAACACGCTCTAAAAAAAAGCTTGACAAGGGGACGTTGGGGGGGGGTATACTAAGCGGGAAAATTTTTGCTTTGACTGTGCGAGTTTATCGGTTTCACGTGATTAAGGCAAAAGCTAAAAAAAATTATTTTCGGAGGTAAAAATATATGGGAGAAATTAAAATGATTGGCTTGAAAATTGTTGTAGAAACTGAGGACGGTAAAAAAGAACTCGAAATCGAAGAACACGATACTAAGTATTGGGATGCCGTAAAAAAATTGCTTGAGGAATGCTTTACGAAGGTTGAAGTTCCTTAAACTAAAAAAAAGTAATTGATGATTTTAAAAGGAGGATTTTATTATGGCGCATGGAGACAAACACCCCTGCCCGAATTGTGGTAAACAGCATGATGAGGGCGAAACCTTGAACAAATGCACCAAGTGTGGGCAAGTTTACTGCGGAAGTTGCGGTTACGGCTGTCCGAAGTGCGGCAATATGGGTTCTACCCCCGTGACGTGGAACCCGACAACAGGAAAATGGAGCTAAGTAAATAACCTAGAGAATTTTGGCGGCGTACCTTAAGATAAAATGGTGCGCCTTTTTCTTAAGGAGAAAATTGGCATGGTATACGAAGATTTTGAATACAAACGCATTGATTCGGGCATAGAAATAAAAAAATATACCGGCTCTGCAACCTCCGTAATTATTCCGAAATACATAGATGATTTGTCCGTTACGTCCATTGGCGAAAGAGCTTTCGAGGATTGCAAATCGCTGACATCAATTCAAATTCCAAATTCAGTTACCTCCATTGGCGAATTGGCTTTCTGGCATTGCGAATCGCTGACATCAATTCAAATTCCAAATTCAGTTACGTCCATTGGCAAACATGCTTTCCGTGATTGCAAATCGCTGACTTCAGTCCGACTTCTAAATCCAAACACCATTATTGGCGAAGATGCTTTCAAGGATTGCAGTCCCTCACTTAAGATTTTGAGAGGCTCGATTGCAGAACCGGTCGTTAAGGCTACCAAAACAACAGTAGATTCACACTACAACCAAGAAGAAAAATCCGCTGAAGAAATCTCTAGTGACAAAGGTCCTCCCGTCATAGGTTGCTTATTTTGGATAGTGGTTTTACTTTTTATATTGAACTTTTTATTTGGCTGACGAAAAAATTTTTAGCTGAAAATCAAAATGCCGAGAACCACTTTACGGAGTGATCTCTCGGCATTTTTTTATAAGTGCTCTTCTAATTTTAAAATTATGTCGCGCAATTCGGCGGCGCGTTCAAATTCCAAATTCTTCGACGCCTCCCGCATTTGAGCCGTTAAACTCTTGACTAAATTTTTCTTCTGCGCGGGCGTCAATTTTTTTATCAATTCTGCGGTCGATTTTGGTTTCTTGTCGGATTTTTTCAACGGCAATTCTATCAGCGGGGCTATCGGCTTTTCAATCGTGCGCGGCGTCACGTGGAATTTTGCGTTGTATTCTTCCTGAATTTTTCTGCGCCGTGAGGTTTCGTCCATTGCCCGCCGCATTGAATCCGTAATTCGTTCTGCGTATAAAATTACTTTACCGTGAACATTTCGCGCTGCTCGTCCGATTGTCTGTATCAACGACGTGTCCGAACGCAAAAATCCTTCCTTGTCCGCGTCTAAAATCGCAATCAATGAAACTTCCGGCATATCCAAACCCTCGCGCAAAAGATTTATCCCGACTAGCACGTCAAATTTTCCCAATCGCAAGTCGTGAATTATTTCTGCACGCTCCAAAGTTACAACGTCCGAATGTAAATACTTTACGCGAATTTTTACGCCGCTTAAGTAGTCCGTCAACTCTTCGGCGAATTTTTTTGTCAACGTCGTGATTAAAACTCGCTCGTTCGCCGTCACGCGCAAATTTATTTCCGATATTAAGTCGTCGATTTGATTTTCAATCGGGCGCACTTCGACAAGCGGGTCAAGCAATCCCGTTGGACGAATTATTTGTTCAACGGTGTTTTGCGATTCGGCAAGTTCATATTCTGCCGGCGTCGCTGATACGAAAATTATTTGCGAAATTTTTTCGTTGAATTCGTCGAAAGTCAAAGGGCGATTGTCTCTCGCGCTTGGAAGTCTGAATCCGTTTTCTATTAGCGAATATTTTCTCGACCTGTCGCCGGCGTACATTGCTCTAAGTTGCGGCAACGTCACATGCGATTCGTCCACGACTGTTAAAAACTTTTCTGGGAAATAATCTATCAGCGTGAATGGCGGCTCGCCCTCTGCGCGTCCCGTCAAATGCCGCGAATAATTTTCTATGCCCGAACAATAGCCCATTTCTTGAATCATTTCTAAATCAAAGCGCGTGCGTTGCTCAATTCGTTGCGCCTCGATTAATTTGCCTTGCGCCGTAAAATTTTCAACCTGCGCGGACATTTCAGCACGAATGGCTTTTTCCGCCTGCTCCAAGTCTTCAATATCCGTTACATAATGCGACGCTGGGAAAATAAAAACTTCGTCGCGACGCCCGATAATTTTTCCCGTCAAAATTTCAAACTCGGAAATTTTATCAATCTCGTCGCCGAAAAGTTCAATCCTCAACACCCGCCCATTATATCCTGCCGGTGTAACCTCGATAACGTCGCCACGCACGCGAAAATTTCCGCGCTCAATAATCATGTCATTGCGATTGTAGCGAATTTCAATCAGCCGCCGCAAAATTTTATCACGCGGAATAACTTGTCCAACTTTTAAGTGCAAAAGCAATTTATAATAACTTTCGGGCGAACCTAAGCCGTAAATGCACGAAACACTTGCAACAATAATCACGTCGCGCCGCTCAAATAAACTGCACGTCGCAGAATGGCGCATTTGGTCAATTTCGTCGTTAATCGAGGCGTCTTTTTCAATGTAGGTATCTGTCGCGGCAATGTAAGCTTCGGGCTGATAATAATCGTAATAGCTGACAAAATAACCAACGTAATTATCTGGGAAAAAACTTTTGAATTCGGCGGCAAGCTGCGCGGCAAGCGTTTTATTATGCGCAATGACAAGAGTCGGCATTTGAATTTTTTCTATGACTTTAGCAATCGTGAAAGTTTTTCCCGTGCCCGTCGCGCCCAAAAGCACTTGAGACTTTAATCCGTCGTCGAGACCTTCTGCTAAAGATTCTATTGCTTGAGGCTGGTCGCCTGTCGGTTGAAACGTTGAGACTACTTTAAATTTTTTCATGAGTTTATGTTGCCTCCTGCGCGGTGAGGAGCGCGTCAACTTTAATATCGGTGCGGCGATTTAGGTCAATGAATTCGCCTTTGGTCGTTTGGACAATCGGCAGAGCCGTAACCCGTGAATCGTCCAGATAAACAATTTTTCCGCGTTGCCCGTCGCTAAGCCCAACCCAATTTCCATTAATCGCTTGCAAAAGTTTCTTCATAAAGACGACACCAAAACGCGTATCAAGTTTGCCCGCCAAAACATCAGAATAGAGAACTTTAATAATATCGAACGGCGAATTTCTTTTGGCGTAGGAACGATTAGTCGCCATTGCGTCGTAAATGTCGAGTATCGCGATAATTTTTCCAAAGTCGCTAATTTTGTCGCCCTTAAGCTGACTTGGATAACCGGAGCCGTCGCAACGTTCGTGATGATGTAAAACGCCGAGCAAAACATTTTTTAAACTTCGAAGCGGCGATTCAGCAAGTACAGCATATCCGAAGACAACATGCTTTCGGACTTCCAATAATTCGTCGTGGTCGAGTTTTTCGGATTTGTTGAGGATACCTTTAGAAATTCTCATCTTGCCAATTTCGCTTAAAACACCGGTCATAACGAGTTCGCCAACTTGCGTAGCGCGATAATCAAGCCAATGCGCCATAATTCCGCCCAAAATCCCGACGTTCAGCGCGTGATGAATAATATAATCGCCGTCGCGTTTCATGTTGTGAATTTGTGAGATAGATTTTGCGCCGTCGTCGCACAGTTCGGAAATATTATCGGCGCGAATCAATTCGACAATAGAACTTCTATCGAGCTTGCCGGTGTTAGCGAATCCGTAGTAAAGATTTTGCGTAATGGTAAAGCATTTTTTGTAGCACTTGAGAAAATCCAAATCGAGCAAGTGTTCTTGAGAGGCTTCCGTCGGCGCGTAGTCTTCGGGCGTCACGTCGATATAAACTGAGAAAATATTTTTGCCGCGCAGGCTGTCTAGCATTTCACTGGTAAGTTTGACGTTTGCCTTAATAAGCGTCGTGCCGTCGAAGTCTTTAACCGCCCGTCCGACTTTCATGCCCGTGCGCAATTCCGTCACGTCGTAAGATTTTAGCATTAAATCGCCTCCCAAAAGAATTTCTAATGCCTAATTCCAAATTCCCGCTAAAATTCCTGCGTTGACAATAAATTTCGTTGCACAAGTTTGACAGATAATTTATAATCTTATTGAGGTGATTCCATTGACAGATAAAAAAAATCCGCGCAGTAGTGTTTCTTCTTACATCAAAAAATATCTTCAGCTTTGTATAGGCGCGGTAATTGCGGCTTTGGGACTTGAATTGTTTTTAATTCCGAACGAGGTTATTGACGGCGGCGTAGTTGGTTTATCGATTATGGCGCAATATGTAACGGGTTTACCTCTCGGAACATTTCTAATTGCATTTAATATCCCGTTCCTGTGGCTGGCGTATAAGCAAATCGGAAAAGATTTTGTCATCGCGACCATCGTAGCGATAATTTTTTTAAGTATTTGGTCGGAATTTGTCGGGCAATACCCTAAGGTTACGAATGACCCATTCTTAGCGGCGATATTCGGCGGGATAATTGACGGCTTGGGTGTCGGCTTGATAATGCGGGCTGGCGGTTCACTTGACGGCACGGAGATTGTAGCGATTATCGTTGACAAAAAAACTATCTGGTCAGTCGGCGAAGTCGTCATGTTTATAAATCTGTTTATCTTGAGCGGCGCGGGTTTGCTTTTCGGCTGGGATAAGGCAATGTATTCGCTCTTCGCGTATTTTGTAATTTCCAGAATGATTGACGTTGTAATTAAAGGTTTGGACGAAATGTACGCGGTGATGATTGTCACGAATATTCCCTACGAAGTCACCGACGAACTAAATACTAAACTTGGACGCGGCGTAACGCTTTTGCACGGCGAGGGCGGCTATACGCGCCAAAGCAAAGAAATTTTATATTGCGTCGTGACACGTCTGGAAGTCGACAAGCTTAAACAAATTGTTTTACATATGGACGATCACGCCTTTGTAACGATTTATCCCGTTAACGATATTGTCGGCGGGCGATTTAAAAAATCTGGGCATTAAAAAATTCCGTTGGGTTTTCGACAGAATAGAAAAGCGATATATAATCACAATCAAACGCAAAATTGACATGATAACGAACGTGGGCAAAATTCTTGCCGCTGTCATAATCGTATTATAAAAAGCGCCTCTCAACTAATTATAAATGAGAGGTGCTTTTTGTCTACAGTTTTGCACAAGAAAAAATTTTATATCAAAGATTTTTCAGTGCGGGCGGCGTTAAATTTTTATCGACAATCAGTCGTTCAATCGCCTCTATTACCATGCGCGGCGTAATCTTCTTCTGGCATTCCAGCTCACGCGACGTATCCTTATGATAATGACAAAAAGATGCGGTCAAAAAGGTAGCACGATAGTCATTGAAACAGCCATTACAGACCCGACGATTAGCCACGCGATACGGCGTGTAAAATTCGCACCAATCTTGAGAAAAGCCGCTAATGAGCACAACAGGACAATCAACCGCATAGGCAACCCATGAAAGCCCGCTCCCCAGACCGATAAAAAATTCCGCGTGATAAAGCATATTTGCTCGTTCAATCAGCGGGTGATTACCTGTAAAATCTTCTGCTCCATCGGGTTTGCGAATCGTAAAATTATCGTTATTAATTTCTAACTCCTTGTCTATGCAAAAGACGCGATAACCTAAACTCTTCAAATAATCAATGACAATATCCCAGCCTTTAGGGTAATGCCAGCACTTTCTCGCGTTTCTTGAATGTACCGCAATACAAACATAAGGCTCATTCGTAACGGGCGGTGCAGTCGGTTGAAAAACGCCTTTCGGCGGAAGATAATCTATTCCAAGAAGAGTGCCAGCTACTTTGTCCATTGACATGTGTCGCGTATCAACCGGCATTAACGGGAAAGGCGACATCAACATCGCCATATAATAAGTAGCATAAGTTTTGAAGTCAACCTCGTCAACTAAAGGAATATCGGGATAAAGTTGAGCAAAAAGTTCGCACGCATAATCAGGTAAGCAAACTGACAAGTTACATTTATGACGCTTTTTAAATTCGCGGAAATACGGAAGGAATGCAATGGTGTCGCCTAATGCGCAAAATTTGTACATAATGGTAACGGGTTGACCTTCAAGATTTAGCGTGTGTGAAAAAATTTTTTCCTCGTCCAAAAAAACTTCCACTTTCCAGCGAATAAAATAATGCTCCACTGAAAGCAATCTGCCACCAGAAATATATTTATCAAAAACTACTCGCTCATTATCAAGGTCGCTTATCCTCACACGGAAATTGCCCTCTGGTATGTCGAGTCGAAGACCAAAATTAAAATCCAACCGTAAACCTGGAAAACCCGTGTCGCCGTAGATGCGCGATTCGTAAATACCTTCCGGTACTTGAAATATATCTTTTAATAAATGGAAAAAAAATCCCTGATCAAAATCCTCCAACTTTTGCGGGTGAAATTTGTTGAAAAGTTTTCTAGCTAAATCAGATTTGTTATAATTCTTACGATAATCTTCTATGTTGTTTGCGGTAAAAAAATGCAGTTTCACAAGAGTGCCTCCTCTAAAGTAATTTAATAATTTTGTGCGTTTGCGGTATGACGCGGACGTTTTTTAATTTGCACAACGCAATCGCTTGCATTGTCAATATTTTTTCTGCGGTTATCGCCCGTACATTATTTAATGGTGTCACTGGTTGTAGGATTAATAAAATTTTCGGATTTATGCTCGCTATCACTTCCACTGTAGATAAAAATTCTTCCAACGTCGTCTCGCCCGTCAATACGATTTTAACGTAGACTTCTTTAGCTTGCGCCGTCTGTAAAAATTTCTCATGCACTGAAAAAAATTTTCCCGTTACGCTCGGCAACTTTATATCCATACTGATTATATCAATTGCATCTAAAATTTTTTTAAGCTCGTCGGATAATGTGCCGTTCGTTTCCAAAAAAGTTTTCATGCCAAAATCTTTTACTGCGCTCGCCACTTCACGGACAAATTGCCAATGTAAAAGCGGCTCTCCGCCCGTGAAGCTCACTGCTTGCGTCGGAATTTCGCCGCTAAAACTTTTTATAATTTCGATAACCTGCGCGGCGTCCAGCGGATTTTTTTCTTCGCGGAAAATCATCGAACCTGCTGTTGTTTCAATCTTGCAATACTCAGCACGTTTAAAATCCGTGTCACAATACGCGCAGTTCAAGTTGCAATCCGCTAATCGTACAAATATCTGACGGCACCCTACGTACTTTCCCTCGCCCTGTATCGACGAAAATATTTCTATGACGTTCGCGCTACTCATAATAAATCACACTCGAATTTGGCGATTCGCAAACCTTGATTCCATAAAGCTTAGTTGTGCCATTGAAAATTTCTGCCGTCGCTAATCGCTTAAATATTTTTTTCGCTAAATTTTCTGCTGTCGGATTTTCCGTCGTGAACGGCTCCAACTCATTCAAAAATCTGTGGTCGAATCCGTCTAAGACTTTTTTTAGCTCAGCTTTGAGAATTTTAAAATCAATCAACATGCCCAGTTCGTCAAGCTTCTCGCCGCGCACGATTGCTATAACTTCCCAATTATGCCCATGAAGACGGGCGCACTTACCCGCATAGCCGCGAATAAAATGCGCCGCCTCAAATGCCGTCTTTACTTCTATTTCGTACAAATTGTTAACTCCTTATTTCTGTACCCATTCGCCTTTCGTGCGGTCTGCCGTGTATGTCGTGCCGTCCTGCAGTCTATAATCTATCGCCGCCGAACTTTGAACTTCCAAACGCGAACCATCTGTCAATTCTATCACTGCGCCGCCGCTTGTTATATCTGCTCGCGCTATGTTCTCCAAGTAAATATCTTCTAAGCTGATTAAGTCGCCGTCGTGCGCGTTTTGAATAACATCGTGACCATTTTCCAGCGCGAAGAAGAAAGTATTCTGTCCAGAGCCGCCAATAAGTGTATCGTTCGAGGAAGCATAGCCGCCCCAGATACTATTGGAACCTGCGCCGCCGATTATCAAGTTGTCAGATTCATTGCCCGCCAAAGTATTGTTGCCTGTGGATAAAGAAGCGTCAAGTATTGCAAAGTTGCCGTCGTACCAGATACCGTGATACTCCAAAGAATCATCGCTAAGCCAAATTCCTACGTCGCCCATGCCTTCGCCGACTGTCAAAGTTGAAGGTGAACCACTGCCTACATAACAATTTGTAAATCCGTCGAACTCTAAATTATCATCAACTTTAGCTATCAAGTCGTCGTTAAAGCGGAAACTCTTGCCCTTAGCGTCGACTAGTCTCAAATAATCGTCCACGCCGTTGTTTATTCCTATCATTACGTCGTTGCCGTTTAAAAATACGTCCGTAACGCCGCTAGTGTCATCCAGTTGAATTTTATCGGCATTTATATCCGTAGTACCGCTCATGAAGTCAAAGTTAGTTATCGTGTCGCGCCCGTCGCCCGGCATGTAGAAAAATGTCGTCTTGCCACTCTTGCCTGCGTCAGTGTTGCCAACCATTAAATCGCGTCCGCTATTGCTCCAGATACTGCCGTTGCCCGTGCCAGCTGTTAACGTGTTCGGAGTATTAGCCGCGCCAATCAGTGACGTATCACCCGCGCCGCCTGTAACTTTATTCAAGCCGTAATATTGCACTGCTGAACCGTTCAATGAGCCGGCGTTTTCGTTCAAGTTAACTTCGACTGCGCCTGTGTATTCACTAAAGCTTATTCCTTGCTCGTTGCCGTAGAAAATTTCCGCCTCGTTGCTGTCGTCAACCGCCATTACCGAATCAGCTTTTGCAACTGCCGCTTTGTATTCGTTCGTGCCGTCCGTCAACTTCAGCTCGTAATGATCATTACCGGACAAATTATCAAAGGTTATCTGCCCGCTACCAGCACTCATCACCAAATCTCCCGCGCCGTAGCCAAAACCGAGTTCAGACAAATTCTTTATTAAAATCTTATCGTCGTTGCCGCTAAAGCCGCCAGCAAAATTGCTAACCGTATCATACGCTTTTTCGTTCATGACGATTGTCGCGCCTTCAGGTACCGAGTTGCGCATCTTCTTATCCGTCAGGTAAATTTGATTGTAGCCGCCGCCCGCATCGATATAATCACCTGCGCCAGCTAAAATCGTATCATTGCCACTGCCAGTTAAGATTGTCGAGCCGCCGCCTTTTTGCGTGTAGGAAGAATTTTCAGCGTAGTTGCCCTTCATCAGATAATTTTCGTTTGAAGTGCTCTCGTCAAGCAATCCGCCGTTTTGGTGCGTGAATCCTACTGCTAACTCCTTACCGTGCGCATTTATTAGCTTGCCCGTAGTTGAGCCGGTATCAGTCGCCTCCGTGTCGTAGGTTACAATAGCGTCGCCCAATGTCATGACGCCATCGCCGAATTTAATCTCGTTGCTCTTTATCGCGCCTGACACATCGCTATAATCAAACGTCTGAACTTTTGCATTGTCGCCGTTATAATTTTCCAACGTAACTTTACCAGCTGTCGGAATTATCAACGTTGAGCCGTTCTCGTCCAAATTAACATCAACTGCCGCGTCATGTCGCACTACTACGCTATCATTGCCCGCGCCCGCTTGCACGCTGACATTTGCATTTGCGCTATCAATTAACGCAAGATCGTTATCGCCTGTCAAATCAACTGTCTGATTGCCTGTTGCCGTCGGTCTTACATATACTGATTTTTCTCCACGAGCGAGTATATCGGCGGCTTCGGTTTTTTCGCTTATCGGCGGATTCTTCGGGTCGATTACATACGCGCCGTCGCGATTAACCGTGAAAGCATCGCCCGCGTCTACCGTAAAGCGCGTACCGTTTATCGTGTAATTGCCCGCCGCGCCAACAGAAAGTGTAGCGTCCTTATCTAAGCCCGTTAAAGCTCTGCCGTCGTTCGAGACGAATAACGCGCCGTTGTCGTCACCTTCTAGCTCGTAAGCTATACCGTTAACTGTTACCTTACCTTCCGGCAAAACGTAATGTAAATCTGCAACGTCTCCATTTATCTCTGTACCGTCGGTTATTCCAGTTATGCCAGTTATGTTATCGCCGTCGCTTGTAACCGAAACTTCGCCCGCGCCGCTTATGCTGAAGTCCTTGCCATTTAAACTTTGAACTCCTTCAAGCACGCCGCTAACCGCGCCCGCAAAATTGTTTATCTCAATTACATGGCTGTTTCCGTCGGTCGTGAAGTCTACTGAACCGTCAAGCGTATCATTTACTTTGTATTCGGTCGTGTCAAAGGTAAATGTTCCATTTTCAGCGGTCGTGACTATTACATTTGGCGCACTACTAATCGTCGCGCCGTCCGTGATTCCACCTATGCTATTTACTACGCCGTCTGCAACTATCGCGGTGTATTCATCACTGCCACTTACTTTAAACGGCTTATTATTTATGACCGCGTTTGTTAAGCCGTAAATCGTCGCATTTTCCAAGCCGTTAATTATGCCGTCGACGCCGCTGACTGAAACTATATTGCTATCAACTATGCCCAACGTGACCGGATTGGTATTGCTCGTTAAAGTTACAATTCCGTCATTGACGCCGAAACCGCTTTCGTCTTGCGAAATGATAAGGCTACCATTTTCTACGCTCTCAACGCCCGTGACAGCTCCGCCGCTCATGTCGAATGCAAAACCGCCGTCGTCTTGGATTTCGTAAGTCTTGTTGTTAACTCTATAGGTGCCCTCTTCGCTCAATTCAAGCTTTTTGACACCATTTTTATCCGCGCTAAGTGTAACTTCGTTGGAACCCGTTAATCTGATTCCGTCGCCGTTGACACTCACTCTATCGCTAAAGTCGCCAATTATTTGTTCCGCGTCGTTTATCGAAACTATCGAGCCGTTATCAAGCCCATAAATCACGCTGTCATTGTTATATATGAAAGTTTTGCCGCCAGCCGTCAACGAGCCAGCTTTATCAGTTTTAATCGTTGCGTCGTTTAATCCGTCAACTGTGACTCCGTCGCTATTGCCGATATTTTCCAGCCCGATAATGTCTAAGTTTTTAATGTTGACAGTGTAACCGTCGGTGTCGCCACTAACTTTAACGTTGCGCCTATTGACTTTAACGCCCGCTGAAGTCGTGGTAACTTCTGTTGCCTTAGCCGTGTTAATAATTTTGTCGTCGAGATAAGCCGTTCCGTCGACCGTCAAAGCTCTGTTCGTAGCATTAGCAACTTTTGCACCGCCGGATAAAGTTACACCGTCGGCATTGTCAATCGTCGCTGTACCTGCACTGCTTAGCGCCATGCTATCATAAGTTAGCGCGTCACTATTTGCCAAATCAAGTTTAACGCCGTCAGCTGTTGTGGTTGCCGTAGTCGTGCCGCTACCTTTGAAGTCCGCGCCATTAACGTTATAATCGCCTTCATTGAGTGTAAGGACAATATCAGCCGGAGCGGTAATCGTTGCGTCCTTATCTGCACTAATCGACGTGCCGTCTTCGCCAATGCCGATTTCGCAATCATTATCATTAGCAGTAACTTTGGTATCGCCAGCTGTGAGAGATTTAGTATCTTGCAACTTAAACGTCGCGCCAGCTACAGCAGTTAAATCTTCTGTCTCAACGCCGTCAGCATTAAAAGTAACGTTTTTGTGCTTAGAAAGATTTTCAGCTAAGGTGTTGTCGTTAGCGTCGTTAATGTTGAGCGCAACTTTACCCTGATTAACAATCGTGACTGGAGTTTTATTATAATCAGCCGCGAATTTAATTTTTCCGTCGTCGCTAAGAGTTTTTCCGCTGGAAATGACATTGCTGAACTTGACGCCCGGCATAACTAAGACATTGCCGTTAGTGTCAACAGTAACTGTATAGTCATCATAAGCAAAGCCGTCGAAATACCAGTTATCCTCTTCGGTGTAGTGGAGAATGGCATTATTTTCAGGCGCGGTGTAGGTAGTACCGTCGATTGTAACCGTCGAATCTTTATTGAATCCGATAACCGAATTGGCGTTGCCGTCGGTGTCGAAGTCAAATTCAACGAGGGTATTGTCTTCAAGTTCTGCAATAGTGAAGGTTTCGTTGCCGACATTGAAAGTACCGTTGCCAGCGAAAATCGCGACTTCTTGAGCGTCTTCAGCAAGTGATATATTTTGCCCGTCTAAGAGTTCAATTTTGCCTGCAGAAATTTCAATGGCGTTAACGTCGTTGACAGTTGGGTTATTGCCCGTAGCGTCGACAGTAAAGTTGCTGAATTTGGCGGACGCAGTGACATTCAAGGAAGTTTTTATGCCGTCAGGAGTTGTAATGGTAAGTGGCACGCCAGCGAGATTATTATCAATGTCAATCTTAACGTTGTCGATTTTAATACCGCTTAAAATATTGTCAGCGTTTTTGGTCAAAGTATAAACGTCGTTAGTTTTGGTAAGTGTACCATAAGTAATAGTGGGATTGCTTAAATCGTCAACTACGGTAGAAGTTTCGTCATTGGTAAGCGTGGAGTTGCCAACGCTTAAAACTCCGTCTTTAGCAACGACAATTCCCGTCCAATTAGTAGCAAGATTAAGAGCGTCAACGGTTAGTCCGTCGGTAAAGTCACTACCCGTCCAGAATTTGCCGCTAGTGTTTATCAAGCCGCTTTCCGTAACTTTGTAGGAATTATCATCGACTTTGAAAGCGTCGCCAATATTCATGCCGTCGATAGTGACGTTATTTCCAACGGTTACAGTTAAGCCGTCGCCGTCGCTTATTGAGATATTATTACCATTCGTAGTTGCTACGGAATCGCCTGTATTCAAAGTGACGGTGCCGCTAGTTAACGTGGAAGTCGAGCCGTCGGATTGAATCACAAGTTCAGACGTTCCGTTATAAGATTTGCTATTAACAATTACAGAGCCGATTGAAGCATTAACTTGAGTGACGAAATCAACCGTTAAAATAGTGCCAGCCGCAATGTCAACGGTCTTAATATGTTCAGCGGCGTCGCCGTCATCAGTCAAAGTTAAAACGCCGTCGGAATTGGTAAATGTGGCGAATTTAACAGTGGGATTAGTTGCGTCGTCACAGACAAGAGCATTTGTCGCGCTCGTCAAATCAATTGTTTGATTAAGTGGAACGATAATATTATTCCACGTAGCAGTGTCAATATCGGCAAGTTCAATGGTGGAGCCGGCGAGGTTTTCGCTAATTAAATCGTCCTTCATCAAGCCGAGTTCAGTTTTAGTATAAGTGGTATCGTTGAATGAGAAGGAATCTTTAGTATCGAGTTTACCGAGTGATACTAATAAACCGTCAAAAACAGTAGCAGTTAAGGAGCCGCGCAGGACTTTTAACGCAGACGAATCATTAGTTGCCTTAACAGTAGGTTTAGTAGTGTCGAGGTTAACGGTGCCTTCGTAGAGAGTAGCAGTTGAGCCGTCAAAGTCGATGATTACTTCGGAGGCGGCGTCAAAAGTCGTGGAATTTACCGTGACAGAACCTTCTGGTGCGTAAACTTGGGTAGCGAAGTCTACGTTAATATTGGAATTTTCAGGAAGTGTGACAGCCTCAATATCGGTGGGATTGTCCGCGCCCTTAAGATTAAATCTGGAATTGCTTATAGTTAAATCGGCAAGTTTAGTTGTCGGAGCGGTCGCGCTATCCAAAACTAAGGCGTTAACATTGGCATTAGTAAGATTGAGAACACCGCCGCTTGGAGCGATAAAGTCAAGCCATTTAGCGGAATCCAAATTGCTTATGTTAATTGTAGAAGTGGCGAGTTCCGCGCTGATAGTGGAGTCTTTAATTAAACCGATTGTGCTTTGAATATAGGAATTATCATTAAAAGAGAATTGGTCGCCAGCGTCCACGTTGTTTAAGGTGGTGAATTTGCCGTTAGTAGCAATCGCATTAATTGAGCCGCTAGTGACTTCAAGCGGTGTTGAATCTTTGGTAGCCTGAACGGATTCGCCGCTATTGATAGTCACCGTGCCTTTTTGGAGTGTCGAACTCGTTGCCGTCGCGTCAATTACCAAATCGGTTGTTCCCGCATAAGTACTGCTATTAACAGTTGTCGTTCCACTAGCATTTACTGTTGCCGCAAAATCAACCGTCAAGTTAGTATCTTCAGCTAAGATTATCGTATCAATTCCGCCGCCGACTTCACTAAGAGTTAATTTTCCGCCGCTAATCTTCAACGTCGCCATATGCGTTGTCGGGGCAGTTATACTGTCGTAAACTTCTGCGCTAGTTGTTTCGTTGCTAAGGTCGAGACTGGAGCCGTCAGAAGAAATTATCCTGTCAAAGTTTGAGCCAAGATAATAAGTATCAGTCACAACCGCCCGCAATTTCTGATTGGTAACGTCCATCAAACCCGCCGCCGTCATCTTATACGACGTGCCGTCAACGGTGAAGGTTTCATCTTCGTTAAGCCCACCGACAAATACGCCTGTGCTATCAACGCCAACTGTCATTGTGCCTGAAGTTGTCGTAATTACATTGTCGCCAATCGTTATCGGGACATTATTCAAAGCCTGTATTGTGCCAGAATTGAGCGTGATTGCTGTGACATTGCTTAGCGTAGGAATGTCGGAGGTTGCGTCGACAGTGAAGAGTTCACTTGCTGTAACTGTAAATGTTGCTGCGTTCGCCGTGATAGTTGTATTCGCGCAAGTTGTCGGCAAACTAGCCTTCACGCCGTCAAGAGTAATGCTCGCCAGTTGTGAATCCGTGTCTTTTTGCGCCAATGTATAAGTAACGCCCGATTTGGTCAAAGTGCCATAACGTTTGCACTGCGCTTTATCGTCTGTTATATCGACAACTAAAACATCGGAACCAGTGCTAGTGTTAATCGTCAACGCGCCACTCGTAGCTTGATGAATGTCTTGCCACGCTGTACCGCTCAAGTTTGCAACCGTGATTTCCGTCGAGACGTCCTCATTGATTTTATTATCGGAGGACACTAAACCTATTGCCGTTTGTGTGTAAGTCTTACTGTTAAAGTTAAATACATCACCAGAAGCTAACGACGCTATATTTGTAAATCTGCCACTAGCCGCCGTTGCCGTTATCGAACCGTCTGTAACTGCAAGTGCAGTGCTATCTTTAGTAGCCTTAACGGAGCCGCCGCTATCGATAGTTACCGTGCCACTTTGAAGTGTCGAACTCGTTGCCGTCGCGTCGATTACTAAATCTGTACCATTGTAAAAAACACTGTTAACCGTCGTATTGCCGCTGGAATTTACCGTAGCCGCAAAATCAACCGTCAATGTCGCGTCTTTAGCTAAGGTTATCGTACTAATGCCGCCGTCGACTTCGTTAAGCGTTAACTTGCCGCCGCTAACTGTTAACGTTGCCATATGAGTTGCCGGATTGCTTATGCTATCGTAGACTTCTGCGCTCTGCGTTTCGGTGCTAAGGTCAAGTGACCCGCTCGGAGCTTCAATTATCCTATCAAAACTCGTGCCGAGATAATAAGTATCGGTCACAGCCGCACGCAATTTCTGATTGTTAATGTCAAGCAAGCCCGCCGCTGTCTTCTTATAAGACGTGCCGTCAACAGTAAAAGTTTCATTTTCGTTAAGTCCGCCGACAAATACGCCTGTGCTATCAATTCCAACTGTCATTGTGCCGGAAGTCGTTGTAATTACATTGTCGCCAATCGTTATCGGAATATTATTCAACGCTTGAATCGTGCCGTCGGTGAGATTAATTGCTGTAACTTTGCTTAGAACAGGTATACCTGAAGTTGCGTCGACAGTAAAGAGTTCACTTGCCGTAACGGTAAAGGTTGCCGTATTCGCCGTGATTGTGGTATTTGCGCAAGTTGTTGGCAAGCTAGCCTTCACGCCGTCTAAAGTTATGCTCGCCAGCTGTGAATCCGTATCCGCTTGCGCTAACGTATAAGTACCGCCCGCTTTGGTCAAATTGCCGTAGCGTTTGCTTTGCGCTTTATCGTTTGTAATGTCGACTACTAAAAAATCGGAACCAGTGCTACTGTTAATTGTCAACGCGCCATTTGTCGCTTGATGAATATCTTGCCACGCCGTACCGCTCAAGTCGGTAACTGTAACGTCCGTTGAGACGTCCTCATTTAACTTATTATCGGAAGACACCAAACCTATTACCGTTTGCGTGTAAGTCTTACTGTTAAAGTTAAATACATCACCAGAAGCTAACGACGCTATATTTGTAAATCTGCCACTAGCCGCCGTTGCCGTTATCGAACCGTCTGTAACTGCAAGTGCAGTGCTATCTTTAGTAGCCTTAACGGAGCCGCCGCTATCGATAGTTACCGTGCCACTTTGAAGTGTCGAACTCGTTGCCGTCGCGTCGATTACTAAATCTGTACCATTGTAAGAAACATTGTTAACCGTCGTATTGCCGCTGGAATTTACCGTAGCCGCAAAAGTAACTGTCAATGTTGCGTCTTTAGCTAAGGTTATCGTACTAATGCCGCCGTCGACTTCATTGAGAGTTAATTTTTTGCCGCTAACTTTCAACGACGCCATATGCGTTGTCGGGTTGCTTATGCTGTCGTAGACTTCTGCGCTCTGCGTTTCGTTGCTAAGGTCGAGGGTTGAGCCGTCAGCCGCAATTATCCTGTTAAAGCTCGTGCCGATATAGTAAGTATCAGTTACATCTGCACTAAATTTCTGATTAGTAACGTCAATCAAGCCCGCCGCCGTCTTCTTATAAGACGTGCCGTCAACTGTGAAAGTTTCGTTCTCGTTCAGATTTCCGACGAAAATTCCCGTATCGTCAATGCCAACCGTCATCGTGCCGGAAGTTGTTGTGATTACATTTTCGCCAACTGTTACTGGGATATTGTTCAACGCTTGAATCGTGCCGTCGGTGAGCGTGATTGCTGTGACATTGCTTAATTTAGGAATGTTGGAGGTTGCGTCGACAGTGAAGATTTCACTTGCCGTAACTGTAAATGTTGCCTCGTTAGCTGTGATAGTGGTATCTGCGCAAGTTGTCGGTAAGCTAGCTTTTACGCCGTCAAGTGTTATACTCGCAATTTGCGAATCATTATCCGCTTGCGTCAACGTATAAGTATCACCCGATTTAGTCAACGTGCCATAACGTTTGCTCTGCGCTTTGTCGTCTGCTATTTCAACTACTATAGCGTTGGAACTCGTGCTACTGTTAATCGTCAACGCGCCACTTGTCGCTTGATGAATATCTCGCCACGCTGTACCGCTCAAATTGGCAACTGTAACGTCCGTTGATACGTCACCATTTAATTTGTTATCCGACGAAATCAAGCCTATTGCCGTTTGCGTGTAAGTTTTGTTATTAAAAGTGAATATATCGCCCGAAGCTAACGACGCTATATTTGTAAATCTGCCGTCAGCCGCCGTCGCCGTTATCGAACCGCTTGTCACTGCCAATGCAGTACTATCCTTAGTCGCTTTAACTGAACCGCCGCTATCGATAGTTACCGTGCCACTTTGGAGTGTCGAAGAAGTTGCCGTTGCGTCAATTACCAAATTTGTCCCTTCGTAAGGAACATTGTTAACGATCGTCGTGCCACTGCCATTTACCGTCGCCGCAAAAGTAACTGTCAATTTAGCGTCCTTAGCTAAGGTTATTGTATGAACGCCGCCGTCGACACTTTTAAGAGTTAAGCCATTATCATCGACAGTCAACGACGCCATATGAGTTGTCGGATTGCTTATGCTATCGTAAACTTCTGCGCTCTGTTTTTCGTTGCTAAGGTCAAGTGCACCGTTTGGAGCTTGAATTATCCGGTCAAAGTTTGAGCCAAGGTAGTAAGTGTCAGTAACGGACGCCTGCAATTTTTGGTTAGTAACGTCAAGCAAGCCCGCCGCCGTTTTCTTATAAGACGTGCTACCAACGGTGAAAGTTTCATTCTCGTTGAGATTGCCGACGAAAACGCCTGTATCATCAATGCCAACTGTCATTGTGCCAGAAGTCGTTGTGATTACGTTACCATTCGCCGTTATCGGTATACCATTCGTCGCTTGGAGTGTACCTTTAACCAGCTCAACGGCTGTAACTTCCTCGCTCATACTAAGCGTTGTAGACGCCGCGTCAATCGTAAATGGCTCACTAGCTGTAACTTTAAACGTCGCGTCTTTAGCAGTGATATTAGTGTTCGTGCAAGTGGTTGGGAACGTAACCTTTACGCCAGTAAGAATTATGCCTTCAAGCGCGGTATCGTTGCCGTCAGCTTGCGTCAAGGTATAAATTCCGTCATCAGAGGATTTAGTAATCGTGCCGTATTTAACAGCACTGCTCGGATTTTCGGTGTCGACATCGGCAACAAAAACATTCGATCCAACAGCATTGGTAATCGTCAAGACGCCGCTCTCTGTTGGAACAATATTTTTCCAAGCGTCATCAGTCAAATCGAATTCGGCAGTAGTAATGCCATTGTTCTTTAGCGCGTTGTAGTTTAACTTAGTTCCGTTCGTTAAACCGACTGAAGTCATTGTATAAGAATTCGTTCCGACATTAAACACGTCGCCCGCGTCCATATCGCTGATTGTTACGGTATTTGCTGTACTGTCCGCAATAACAGTTAAAGTGCCCTTCGTAGAGGTAATAGTTTCGTCATGATTAGAAGTGTCAGTGTAGCGCGCAGTAACAGTAGCACCTTCAGCAACTGTAACTTTACCGTTCGTCAAAAACGCGCTGTCATTACTTGCCGTAGTTATCGTTAAGGCATTGAGTGCGGCGAAGACTTTGCCGTTAACAGTGAAGGTATCCGTTCCAGAGGTTATAACAGTCGTCTCAAGATCGGTATTAAAAGATTTAACCGCAGTACCGAGCAAAACGCCCTTAAGAGTGGAGATAACGCCGTCGGTAGTTTCGCTTAAAGTATAAGCATCGTCGGTTTCGCTATAGTCAATTTGCGCAACGCGAACAGTTGGATCAATCGCGCCGTCCTTTTGCCCAACGACAATAGCCGGAGTGACACTAAGTTTTTTAATGAGGTCGAGTTGGTCATCGCTATTGAGCTGAATAACCGCGCTGTAATCGTTACCGACAATTTTAGAATAATCCAGTTTGCCGTTCGTTATGTAGGAGTTGTAAATTTCTTCAGGTTCGCCGCTAGAGTTCACCTTAGCCAGAGTGTTGGAGCCATAAACTTTATATGTATTGTCACCAATTTTGAAGATGTCGCCCTCAATTAGATTATTCACTGTGTCCCATTTACCGTTGCTTGCCGTAGCAGTAATTTCGCCACTCGTAACACTGATTGCGCTATCATTAGTGGGCGTAACGGCTTGCGTTGTGCTATCTAAAGTGACTGTGCCGTCTTGCAAAGTTGAGGTGCTAGCAGTGGTAGCGACAACCAAACCAGAGCCAGTGTAATCATTATCGTTAATGGTGTAAGTGCCGTTGCCGGTGGTAATTGTCGTTTCGTAGTTAACAGTGAAATTTGCTGTGCCGTCAACTAGCTGAACCGCCGCTAATTTATCGCTGTCGATATATTTCAAATTATAAGTAGCCGGCGCAGTATCAGTTGCCGCCGTGTAGTCGAGAGTAGCCCAGCGCGTTGAACTGCTATTATCTACAACGATATTGGAGCCTTCTTCAGGCGCAATTTTAGTAATGTCGAGAATATTATCGGTAGTGAGTTTAACGATAGCAGACCAAGCGTCGTCGTCAGGCAGAACGTAATCAGTAACATTTGCTTTAGTCCAAATTTTATTGCCTTTAGTCAAGCCGGCAACCGTCATCAAATAAGTTGTGCCGTCAATAGTGAACTCGTCATTTACGGCGGGCGTGAATGTCATCGTCGAAGGAATAAATTTATCAACCGTTCCGCCGATTACATAAGAATTGCCGCTTGAATCTGTGACAGTGATACTTGTTGCGTTATTTGCCTTAACGGGGATTGATGTCGTCGAGCTGGAGAACACTGAATCAATAACTGCAGTAATGCCTTTTTCAACGGTGATTGACGTTGGATTTTCGATACTGTCAGCTATTGCTTTAAGAGCCTCGTCATTGTCCGAATATTTTTGTAAGGTGTAAGTACCGTTGCTTAGTTTTACTTGCCCGTAATTAGTCGTGGGATTTGTTACGGAATCAACCAAAACAACGGAGTGCGTTATATCGCTACTTATGGTTACGTTGCCTTTGTCAGCTAAGTAAATTCCGAGCCAAGTATCCTCATCAACCGATTGCAATTTGTCAAGAGTGAGTTCGCCGCTCGTGGGGTGAACTGCCTTTAGCACATAAGAAATTTTATCAGAATTTGCTTCGGTCTTCGTTAAACCTGCCGACGTGTAGAGGAAAGTTTCGTTATCAATTACGAATTTATCGCCAACGGTAATATCTTTAATCGTCGTTGTGCCGTTGTTTATATTGACGCTGATACCGTCGCCGGTTGTGTCAGTGGCAAGCGTGTAAGTATTATTGTTAATCTTGACGCTTTCGCCAGCCGTAGTGATACCGTCAACAGTCACGCCGTTATTATCATACGTGACATTAACTGCCTCTGAGACTGCCTGAACACTTTGACTATTAGCCGTGACGAGTTGATTAGGATTTTTAATCGCTAAAGTTCCGGTCGTCAAATCGATTGCAGTTGCGTCGTCTACGCTAAGTTCAGAGCTACTGTAATTGACAGTGTAGCCGCTTGACGCCTTAGTCGCCGTGAAAGTTGTACTGCCAGCGGTTATCGAAACATTAACTAAATCTTTCGTGAAGTTAACTTTGCCGACATCTTCAGTTATAGTGACAGAAGGAAGAGTTGCGCCAGTATTTATTCCCGACGTGCTCAATTTATAAGTGTCACTGTCTTTGGTAAAGGAGCCGTAAATCGACGTGGGAGTATTGCCATTGACGATAAACGCCGAAGATACAGTTGCTAAAACGTCCTTCGCCGCTGAATCAAGCGTCAAGTTGCCGGTCGAATCAGTTGATATTGCGCCGTTCCAATTATTGCTGCCTAAGCTTGCAACTGCAATGGAGCCGCTATCGTCAGGTTTAATTGAGCTACCGTTCCAAATCGATTTATCGGAATCGCGTTGTAACCTGCCGTTCGAGAGCAGAGTATACGTTACGCCTTCGACTTTAAAGCTGTCGTCTGTTGCCAATGCGCCGATTGTAGCTTTTCCGCCTGTAACGGTAACTTTTATATCTTTGTCGTTGCCGGAAATTACACTGTCGCCGCCGCTGATTGTTTGATTGGCACTGCTTAAAGAAATGGTGCCCGCCGATAAACTAATGTCCGTAGCATTGCCAA
This sequence comes from uncultured Selenomonadales bacterium, assembly GCA_946408355.1. Lineage (GTDB taxonomy): Bacteria > Bacillota > Negativicutes > Selenomonadales > Selenomonadaceae > Quinella. Next base: position 10,939 of record CAMJRX010000023.1, on the reverse strand, counting down.
TACTTGCGCCACCTGTCGCGTCAATCACGGAATAAGAGGAATTATCGGAAACAGTGAACAATGCCCCCGACGATTTGCCGCGTATAGTTTTGCCGCTAAAGTCGCTGGACAGTGACAAGGTATTATCGATAACTTGAATAGTATCGTTGCCCCATGTTGTATCGAGGGTAGATTTAGTTAAAGACAAGCCGCCGCCGGTCACAGAAGTTAACGTACCATATCTGGTTGTCTTATTTTCGTCGAGAACGAGCCATTCATTAGCAGAGGAATTAATCGTTGGCGGAACGGTTAAAATATTATTTTTTATCGCCGCAATGTAAATCCATTCGTTTGTGTCAGTAAGGTTAGTTAATTCGGATAAAGTAGCAGATTTAAACGATGAAGTAAGGGAGCTTTCCTTAAAGAACTGGTTATCGGTACGCAAGCCAAGCCCGCTGATTATCGAATAGCCTGTGCTGTTAATGTTGAAATTTTCGCCCTCGTCTAGCGAGCTAAGAGTAGCCTCTGTTCCGCCGCTTGCACTTACATCAAGCGATAAGTTACCAGAATTAGCAATGGTGTGTTCGCCGACAGTGACAGATTGAATATTGGATTTGGCAACAGCAATTAGTCCGTCCGTTTGAGTGATAGCTTTTGCGCCGCTAAGAGTAACGCCCGTCTTCGCTGTTGTATCTGTAACTACAAATTCAGTCGCACCATCGTTTAAGCTATCAACTTTAAATGCCGCGCCCACTTGCGAAGCTTTAATATTTGCGCCTTCAAAGCCGCTGGAAATCGAGACGGTCGCCGTGTCAACGGTGATAGTGTAATTATCTTCCCACTTATCAAAATTAGTCACTGTCGACAGGGAATAGCCGCCACTAACAGTTTTAAGTTCGCCGTAAAGTTTAGAAGGTTGAGTATCGTTAGTATAATCGTCTACGAGGAAAACGTCGGATATATTTCTGTTGTCGCCTATTGCAACACCGCTGATACTCGACACGCCACGCATTCCGAGCCAATCATCTTTACTTGTAATGCTGGCAAGAGCAAGGGTATTGCTGGCAACACTGGAGTTGGTTTTTGTCCCGCGTTTAAGTTGGTCGCCATTGCGCAAGCCTGCACCAGTAAAGACATAATCATCATTATTTACTTTAAATTTTTCGCCATAAGAAAGCCCAGAGATAGACGCACCGTACGCGCCCGTCGTTAAAGTTACACTTTCGCCTGGAATAACAGTTGCTTTGTCAACGACAACGCCGCCAGTGAGGATACTGGTTGCCGTCAATTTACCACTGATTAAAGAAGCCGACGTTGCGCCGACAAGCCCCGTATTACCGCCCGCACCGTCGAGAGTAACTTGATAACTGCCATTAGTAGAATTTCCTACCATGATACTTGAGTTAGGCGCAGTTATCGAAACGTTATGGAAGTTTTTACCCACAGCGGTTAAGGTATATTGAGTAGAGCCGCTGTCAATGTTAATACTCTTAAGCGTGCCACTGTCGTTAGAGCCATGAGTTAAAGTAGCACTATTACTGCCATATTTCAGTTCGCCGTACGTATAATCGAAAGCAGAATCAGTAAGCAAGCCGGCGTTCGTACCAGCCGGAACAGTAACACTACCGTCGATTGTCACAACACCGAGCCAATTAGAAGCTACGGTAAGACTATCAACAGCAACGGAACCGCCGCTCAAAGAATGACTATTATCTGCGTTCCATATGCTTGAAGAGGGCGAAGTACCAGTTACAAAACCTGCGCCTTTAACAGAATAACCGGTATTGCCACGAGTGAATGTATCGCCTTGGGTCGCAAGATCGCTGATTTTGGTGACTTTGCCTGTAGTATTATCAACTGCAAAAGTTATTCCGTCTCCGTCGTCGACCGTGTAATTTTCTCCGCCTACAGTAAAAGAATCGCCCTTATGAGCCTTGATAGTCATGCCGGACGCGGTAACTTCAATCGTCATGTTATTATTATCTGAACCGACAGTAAAGGTATCACTGCCAATTTTGAAACTGTCATTTTTACTGGCGTTAATTGTCGCCGTATTATTGCTGGTATCGAATGAAACTTTAACGCCAGATGTACTATTTGTAACTGCAAAAGTTTTGTCTAAACCGTCCAACGTAATAGTTTGATCTTTCGTAGCAGTTATGGAACCGCCTAACAATGTGATAGCAGTTGCGCCGGTAATTGTCGGGGCTTCTGCTGTGCCGCTATTTACAACAAAAGTATCCGCGCTTGCCGTGACTTTGAAAGTAGTTTTGCCTGAATTATTTGTGGCGATTATTAAACCGTTTGTTACAGCACTTGCAAGACCATAGCTAATAGACGTCTGTTCACTGCCAGTTAAAGAAATAGTATTAGCCCAACTTGCAAGACCAGTAGCACTGCTGACAGTTTTTAAAAAGTATCCGTCACCAGATTTATCAAGTTCAGCATAAAGTGAAGTCGGATTACTCGCATTATCGAAGACGACGCCGCTTTGAGTGTTGGTCGTGCCGATTTCAAGAATTTTATTGCTGTCGGGGGCAATTACGAGGTCGCCCGCGCTACCTAGAGTATGAGAGCCGCCGCTTGAAATATCTCTATAAATTGTGTAAGTGCTGTTAGTTTCTTTCAGCAAGCCCGCACCAAGCATAGTATAGTTACTGGTTGCACTTGCCGTTGTATCGTATGCGGTAAGAGATTCGCCAGTGTCAAGGTCACCGACAATTACGCTACTGTTCGATAATCCAATGGTTATGCCGTTTTTAGTATCTCCACTATCATTATAGCCGTAAATGGAATAATCGCCCGCCGCAATCGTCTGAGCTTCTGTTGAAGTTAGAAGGGTGCCTTTCGTCAAGCTTAGCCCTGTCGCGCCGCCAACTGATATTGAACCCGTGCCGCTTGTTAACGAATAATTATCTTCCGTGTCGGTGACGGAAAAAGCTGTAGTATCAGCAACGGTAATGGTGGCGTCCGTAATGGTGCTACTAAATTCTACGGTGTAGCCGCTTTCAATATTTATTGCAGTATATTTATTATCAGTACTTTCTTGGCTTACTAGAAAAGAATTTTCGCTTACTTTCTTTAAGGCACCATAAGCATAACTATAATCATCGTCACTATCTTTAGCGACTACAGCAAGAGAACCTACATTATCTGTAAAGTTAGCCGTAATAATTGCATTTGTAATGTCAAGTGTATTATTTTTTATGACAAGAGCTGGTGAAAGTTTCGTTGAGGTATCAAATTCCAAATCACTTAACTGAATTTCTAGTTGAGAAGCATCACCTGGATAAAGTTTAACGGCTTCGCTTGAGTTTTTTGCACTTAGTACTTTTGTGCCCATTTTGTAGGTGACTTTATTGACTTCTTTACCGTCAGACATATCGTAAGTAACAAATTTGTCATCTTTACTTAAACTTGAAACATATAAACCTGTAGCGTTTTTACCTAAAGTGAAGGAGCCGGTTGCTGGATTTAGCGTTTTATTAAAATTATCATATGGGCAAACAATTGTGAGTGTGTCATTAGCACTAACACTTAATGAATAATAATCACTTGAATATACATTTAAAGACAAATCGCTTATAGGTTTAGATAATAAGTTATAACTAAAATCTCCAAATTTAAATGTAGTACCATTATTATCACCTGTAGCATTTACAGTAACTTGAATTGAATTATCTTTTGAAGAAGTTACTTTCAAAGTATTTGTGCCCTTTGATAGACCAGTATCAGCATTAAAATAACACGAAACTTTTTGTTCGCCTAAAGTAATTTTTTGACTTTTATATGCTTGAAAAGTGCCACCACCAGCCAATAAATTAACGGCAGGTATATTACTGTCGGTAGTACCACTTGAATAAATTAAATTAGAAACGGTGCCACTCGTGACAGTGAGTATTACCGAATTATCGCTGTCTGTGGAAATTGTCGCTGAAGAGTTGGCGGCTAATGTTAATTTATATGAAGTTCCATTAATTATGAACTCATTCTCGCCTGTAGTATTAAATGTTGCAGGGTTTTCTGTAGTTACTATAGGTGCATCAAAGCGTTGCAAATCGAAGTAGAATTCATTCATGGTAAATCTATCTCCTTTCCTGGGAATGGGGAAGGGTGCGGTCGTAGATTCCATATCCCAAAGAATTAATCGTAAATATTCAGCCGTAGCTTAAAAACGATTATAACATTGGCGGCTGAAAAATGAATTAGAACTTGATAAAAAAAACCGAACACCTCTAGGAATGTTCGGTGGTTTATGTTAAGAAATATTTATTTTAACATGGCAAGCATAGTGCCCGCCGCGACCGCAGTACCGATAACACCCGCGACGTTGGGACCCATTGCATGCATAAGGAGATAATTGCCGGGCTTGGATTTCATTCCGACAAGTTGAGAGACGCGAGCCGCCATAGGAACAGCAGAGACGCCCGCTGAACCGATTAAAGGATTGATTTCACCGCCAGTGAACTTGCACATGAGTTTACCAAAAAGCAAGCCGCCAGCCGTGCCGCCCATAAACGCGACAAGACCGAGCGCGATAATCAGCAAAGTGTCAGTGCGCAAGAAACTTTCCGCACTCATAGTCATGCCGGTACCCGTGCCTAAGAAAATCGTTACGATATTAATCAAGGCATTCTGCGCGGTGTCAGAAAGTCTATCCGTTACGCCCGATTCACGGAACAAATTGCCGAGCATTAAACAACCGAGCAAAGCGGCAATAGGCGGCAAAAGTAAGCTGATAAAAATCGTGGAGACAATCGGGAAAACAACGCGCTCAAATTTCGTGACTTGGCGCAATTCCTTCATAACGATTTCGCGTTCAGCTTGAGTAGTCATGAGTTTCATAATCGGAGGTTGAATGAGCGGGACAAGCGACATGTAAGAATAAGCCGCAACCGCGATTGCGCCGAGTAAGTGCGGGGCGAGTTTCGTCGACAGATAAATCGACGTGGGACCGTCCGCGCCGCCGATGATACCGATAGCTGCCGCCTCATGTACGTTAAATCCAACGAGCATTGCGCCACCGAGCGCAACGAATACGCCGATTTGAGCCGCCGCACCAAGTAAAAGCGTCGACGGACGAGCGAGCAACGGACTAAAGTCAGTCATTGCGCCGATACCCAAAAAGATTAACGGGGGAAAAATTTCATAAGTAATACCGTAGTTAATCGCTTTCATGACGTTCATTTCTTCGCCGAAAAATCCGGTGTTAGGGAAATTGGCGAGAATACAGCCGAACGCAATCGGACCTAAGAGGAGCGGTTCAAACTCTTTAACAAACGCCATGTACAACAACAACAGTCCAACGAGAATCATTATACCATTGCCCATAGTGAACGCCGAAAAGCCGCTGTCATTCCACACCGCTTGGAGCGACACAGAGAACGCATTTATAGCTTCCAAAAAATATCACTCCTTTTACTTGCGTTGCAGGTTGTTAAACTTGGCGGAGGCTCTCCACGGCGTGCCCTCGTGATTGAGAATGTGTACCGCCTTGACTTGACCTGAAAAACCATAAGCCGCGATTGCCGCCGATATTGCCGCGATAATTTCTGGCGTGATTCCTTCCTCGACGACAGGCAGGGGCGCGGGTGCAGAATCTGACTTCACTGCGACGAGCGGTTCCTCTTCTTCTGCCTGCGCGGGTTTAGGTTTTTCTTTAGTTGGGTCAACGAAATGAATCAGCTTAATCAAGTAAATCAACGCTACGAGCACGATGAAAACTACCGTCATGTTTATCAGCATGATTATTAGCGGATTCGTCGTTACCGGAGAATGTTCCATGAACAAAACCACCTCGATTGTTATTTGCAAAACTTCTTGTAATAATAAACTTCTGGCGATTTTTAGTCAAGTTTTAAGCACTTTTTACAGAAGTTTTTTTAATATCAAAGTCCCGCTAATTTTATCAAACTTAGTTTGCAATCAAATAATTTTTTGCACTTGCCCACGCCTCGACATTTAACACACTTGCCGTCGCAGTTATCAACTTCAAAATTTAATTCCTTCATGACTTCCGTCCAATCGTATAACTGCGGGTATTTCAATAAGTCGGGACATTCCAAACATTTCTGATAAAGAGGATGTGTAATTATTCCGTAGTGGCATGCCCAAAGCGGACTTTCCGAAATAAAAGCTTGCGTCAAAAAGCTCATGATTGCTACTCCTTAGGCACCTCTTACAAAAGTTTTCTTAATGTTGAAGTCATCATCAAAGATTGTAATATCAGCCGCCTTGCCGACTTCCAAACTTCCGAGCTTATCGAAAAGATTTAGTTCAATAGCGGGATTTTTAGTAACGAGTTCGACGCCCGCCGCAATGTCAATGCCGGTATTCGTGCAGAAATTTCTAAGAACTTCATTCATTTTAGTAATACTGCCGGCGATTGTTCCGTCTGCTAAAGTTGCGAGATTGCCGTTGACGAAAACTTTTTGCCCTCCGAGTTCGCTGACGCCGTCGCCAATGCCGCAAGCCCTGAACGAATCAGTTATCAAAATAATTTCTCTGCGCGGTTTAATTTTCTTTACAATCCTCTGCGCGGCGGGGCAAACATGGACATTATCAGCAATTAGTTCGATAATCGCGCCTGAATCAAAAGCCGCTCCGACGACGCCTGGTTTCCTGTGGTGCAAGCCGGTTTGCGCGTTGAAAAGGTGCGTAATGTGATTCGCGCCGCGTTCGATAGCCGCCATTGCAATTTCATAAGTCGCCGCACTGTGTCCGATTGACATTATAATATTCTCTGCGCGGCAACGGTCGATAAAGTCAAAGCCGCTAACTTCGGGCGCAACGGTTATAATTTTGACAACATCGACGAAATTTTTTATCAGCTCAAAATCGGCGAGCAAGATATTTTCTTCCGCTTGTGCACCTTTGAATTGTTTATTTATGAAAGGTCCCTCGACGTGTGCACCCAGAATTCTTGCGCCGTGTGAAAAATTTTTACCTGCGCGAATTCTTTCAAGTGCAAGATAAATTTTTTCAAGCGGCATAGTCATAGTCGTTGGCAAAAAACTTGTAACGCCGCAAGAGGGCATAAACTCTGCGAATTTTTTCAAGGCGTCAATATCATCGTCCATAGTGTCGACGCCCGCCGCTCCGTGAACATGAATATTTATAAAACCAGGCGCGACAAAATTATTTTCCGCGTCGATAAGTTCTGCGCCGTCGAGTGGCTCGCCGATAGAAATAATTTTCTCGTCAAAATTTATACAGCCCGTGTGAATTGTAAAATTGCCGTCAATGTCGGGAATAATCAATCGCCCATTAATCAAAGACTTCATAAGCTCGCCTCAATGATGAAAAAGTCTAATGTGCGTGAATGCCATAGCGATATTGTATTTGTCGCAAGTTTCAATAACGTTGTCGTCGCGAATGGAGCCGCCAGTTTGGGCAATGAATTCGACGCCAGATTTATGAGCGCGTTCAATGTTATCGCCAAATGGGAAAAATGCATCGGACGCTAACGAAACGCCGCGCAGATTTTTAAGCCAAGAAATTTTTTCGTCGTCGGTTAAGGGCGCGGGCTTGACAGTGAAAAGATTTTCCCAGCTGTCAGCAAAAGTTTCACCGCCCAAGTAAACATCAATGGCGTTGTCTCGGTCGGGACGCTTGACACCTTTTTTAAACGGCAATTCTAAAACTTTGGGGCATTGGCGCAAAAACCAATAATCCGCTTTATTACCGGCAAGTCTCGTACAGTGAACGCGGCTTTGTTGACCTGCGCCGATACCGATTGCCTGTCCGCCCTTAGCATAGCAAACCGAATTCGATTGCGTATATTTTAAAGTTATCAGCGCGGTTAAGAGGTCGCGTTTAGCTTCAGGCGTGAAATTTTTATTTTTAGTCGGAACGTCGGCTAAGCAGTCTTCAGAAATTTTTATGTCGTTGCGCAGTTGCTCAAAAGTCACACCAAAAATTTTTTTAGTCTCGACGGTTGGCGGTTCGTAGTCGGGATTCATTTTTAAGATAAGATAATTTCCGCCGCGTTTGGATTTTAAAATTTCCAAAGCTTTAGGCGAATAAGCCGGCGCAATAATTCCGTCGCTAACTTCGCGCTTGAGATATTTGGCGGTCGGCTCGTCGCACTCGTCGGATAAAATTGCAAAGTCGCCATAAGAACTCATTCTATCGGCTCCACGTGCCCGAATGTATGCATTTGCTTGCGGCGAAAGTTCAGCGTCTCCCACGAAATAAATTTTCCTCAATACGTCGTCAAGCGGTAAACCAGTTGCGGCACCGGCGGGGCTGACATGCTTAAACGAGGCGGCGGCAGGTAAATTTGTTGCCTCGCGCAGTTCGCGGACGAGTTGCCAACCGTTGAGCGCGTCAAGCAAATTGATATAACCAGGTCTTCCGTTCAAAACTTCAAATGGAAGTTCACCCGCCTCAACGAAAACTTTTGCGGGCTTTTGATTCGGATTGCACCCGTATTTTAATTCCAGTTCGTTCATTTAAATCACCTCTACATAGATTTTCTGCGCGGCAAGTTTATCCCCTGCAAAGTTCGTGTTATAATAACAAAAAAATTTTTCGGAGGCAGAACTTATGAACAAAATGGATTGGCAAAAATTTTTTAAGACGAAAGTCGACAAGTGCAATGTTTTAGTTATCGGCGATATTATGATGGACAGATATTATTACGGTGAAGTTCGCAAGTTCGCAAGCGATGCGCCCGTTCCCGTTGCGAAAATTGTTAAGCGCAAGTCTTCACTCGGCGCGGCGGCGAATATTGCTAACAACTTGGCAAATCTCGGTTGCAAAACTTCGGTGGCAGGTTTTGTTGGCGACGATCACAACTTTGAAATACTTTCTGAACAACTTTACGAGAGCGGCATTAATCAAGACGGATTGATTGCAACTGAATGGCCAACGACGACGAAGATTAGAATTATGAGCGGGCATGTTCAGATGTTCCGCATGGATTTTGAAGACCTCGCACCGCGTACCGAAGAGCAATTCGACGCCTTGAAAAATTTTGTTAAAAAGCGGCTCAACGATAGCATCGACGCGATTGTTCTTGCTGACTATGAAAAGGGCGTTTGTACGGAAAGATTTTGTGCCTCTGTGATTCGTGCGGCGCATAATCACGGTGTGCCGGTCGTCGTTATGCCTTATGGTCAACAGTGGATTAAATACGCACAAGCCGATTACGTTACACCGAACGTCGCCAAAATAAATAAAATCTTGCTCAGCCCCATACCGACAGATGACGACGACGCGGCAGAACGAGCAGGGCGATATATCATGCGCAAATTCAGAATTAAAAATGTTTTAGCGACGCGCTCCGCTTCAGGCATGACGCTGGTTACGGAAGATGAAGCTTTTCATTTGCCGACACGAGTTCAAGAAGTCTTCGACAGTGCAGGTGCGGCAGATACAGTTGCGGCAGTTTTTGCAATGGCGTTGGCGGGCGGCTTAAAACCTGTAGACGGCGCATATATTGCAAATGTCGCGGCGGGCATTGTCTTAAGGAAGTCTGGCACCTACGCTATCACCCGCGAAGATGTTTTAAATGAGCTTGCCGGTTAAGCAAAAAATTATAGGAGGAATTTAATTTGATAGTCTCTTGGAACACAACGAACGCTTGCAATATGTATTGCGCCCATTGCTATCGCGACGCCGGCTGTAAAGCTCAAGAAGAACTTTCGACGACAGAGGCTAAAGAACTTTTAAACCAGATAGCCCGCGCAGGTTTCAAGATAATGATATTTTCGGGCGGCGAACCGTTAATGCGCCCCGACATTTTAGAGCTTGTAGAACATGCGACACGCTTAAAATTAATTGCGGTATTTGGCACGAACGGCACGTTGATAACGCCGCAAATGGCAAAAGATTTAAAAGCGGCGGGCGCAAAGGGCATGGGCATTTCCTTAGATTCACTCGACGCAGAAAAGCACGATAAATTTCGTTCGTTCGCGGGTGCGTGGCAGGGCGCAGTTGACGGCATGAAAAATTGTTTAGCGGCGGGCTTACCCTTCCAAATGCATACAACGGTTATGGATTGGAATCAACACGAGCTGGAGGCGTTAACAGACTTCGCAGTTGAGTTGGGAGCAAAGGCGCATCATTTTTTCTTTTTGGTGCCGACGGGACGAGCCAAGACGATTAAGGAAGAATCACTACGCGCCGAAGGTTACGAAAATGTTTTGACGCGAATCATGCGCAAGCAACAGGAAGTTTCAATCGAACTCAAGCCGACTTGCGCTCCACAATTTTTAAGAATCGCTGACCAACTCGGCATAAAAACCAGATTTAAGCGCGGGTGTTTGGCGGGCTTAAGCTACTGCATAATCAGTCCGCGTGGCAAAGTTCAGCCGTGCGCTTATCTTAATATGGAACTGGGCGACGTGCGTGAAACACCTTTCGACGAAATTTGGCGGTCGAATAAAATTTTAAAGACATTGCGCACGCTCGACTACAGCGGCAATTGCGGAACTTGTCATTATAAAAATAAATGCGGCGGCTGTCGGGCGAGGGCGGCTTGTTACAATGACGGCGACTTTATGAGCGGCGAGCCGTGGTGCAATTTTATTAAAAATAATGTGGAATAAATATGGAAAAAATTTTTCTTGAAAAATTTCTTTTGCTGTGCTATAGTCAATGCGGCTTAAGGAAACAAGCGGAGAAGTCGGAAGACTTGAGGAAACACGGCCACTCAAATTAGAAAGCTCCTCCAAATGCGACCGCAAGTCGACAAAAATAATTTATCGGTTAAACTTATTGGAGGTCTTCAAAATGAAGAAAACAGTAGCAGCAGCATTGGCAGCGGCGTTTGTAATGGGCGTAAGTTCAACGACGTTCGCGGCGGCAAATCCTTTTAGCGATGTTCCTGCAGGACACTGGGCTTATCAGTCCGTTGCTAAACTCGCGGCTGAAGGCGTTATCGAAGGTTACGGCGACGGCACCTATCGCGGCGACCGCAACATTACCCGTTACGAAATGGCGCAGATGATTGCTA
>CAMJRX010000022.1 GCA_946408355.1 uncultured Selenomonadales bacterium | reverse complement strand
GCGGCGACGGCGATGATACGCTCTCTGGCAGTGACGGCGACGATAAATTGCTCGGTGGCGCAGGAAATGACAGCTTAAGCGGCGGAAATGGCAAAGATACGCTTTCTGGCAGTGACGGCGACGATAAATTGCTCGGCGGAGCTGGCAACGACAGTTTAAGCGGCGGCGACGGCGAGGATACGCTCTCTGGCGGTGCTGACAATGATAAATTGCTCGGCGGGGCTGGAAATGATAGTTTAAGCGGCGGCGACGGAAATGATACGTTATCCGGCGATGACGGCGACGATAAATTGCTCGGTGGCGCAGGAAATGACAGTTTATCTGGCGGCGACGGGGCTGATACGCTCTCTGGCGGTGCTGACGATGATAAATTGCTTGGCGGGGCTGGAAATGACAGTTTATCTGGCGGAGACGGCAAAGATACGCTCTCTGGCGGTGCTGGAAACGATAAACTTATCGGCGGCAAAGGAAATGATTTATTCATCTTCAGCGGCGGCAAAGACACGATAACCGATTACACTGCGGGCGAAGATACAATCAGCATTAGTAGCAGTTTAGGCGACGGCAGTTATAAAGTCAGCGGCAAGAACATTATCCTGACCTACGATAGCAATACTTTGACTGTCACGAACGGATTGGACAAAGAATTAACGATAACAAATGCTGTGACAGGAACCTACACCAAAAATGGCATTTTCAACAAAGATAATACCTCAGTAACCTTGCCCGCCGCGCTGAAGACATTCAAGGCAACGAATTATGCCGACCTAGTGACGATTGACGGCTCGGCGGCGACCTCCTCGCTAAATATCACGGGCAACACCAACGCGAATTATATTATCGGCGGCATCGGCAATGATAAATTGCTCGGTGTAGCAGGAAATGACAGCTTGAGCGGCGGCGACGGCAAAGATACACTCTCTGGCGGTTCTGGAAACGATAAACTTATCGGCGGCAAAGGAAATGATTTATTCATCTTCAGCGGCGGCAAAGACACGATAACCGATTACACTGCGGGCGAAGATACAATCAGCATTAGTAGCAGTTTAGGCGACGGCAGTTATAAAGTCAGCGGCAAGAACATTATCCTGACCTACGATAGCAATACTTTGACTGTCACGAACGGATTGGACAAAGAATTAACGATAACAAATGCTGTGACAGGAACCTACACCAAAAATGGCATTTTCAACAAAGATAATACCTCAGTAACCTTGCCCGCCGCGCTGAAGACATTCAAGGCAACGAATTATGCCGACCTAGTGACGATTGACGGCTCGGCGGCGACCTCCTCGCTAAATATCACGGGCAACACCAACGCGAATTATATTATCGGCGGCATCGGCAATGATAAATTGCTCGGTGTAGCAGGAAATGACAGCTTGAGCGGCGGCGACGGCAAAGATACATTGTCGGGCGGCAAAGGCAATGATAATTTGCTTGGAGGCGCGGGCAATGATACGATTGACGGCAGCGATGGCAATGATAATTTGCTTGGAGAGGCTGGAAATGACAGTTTAGTTGGCGGAAAAGGCAATGACACGATTGACGGCGGCGCGGATGGAGATACATTAATAGGCGGCGCAGGAAATGACTGCATAAAAGGCGGCACCGGCAGAGATTCACTTATTGGCGGCAAAGGCGACGATAAACTTTGGGGCGACGACGGCAAAGATATTTTCTACTACGCGAAAGGCGACGGCAAGGATATAATTTACGGCTTTGAAGACGGCGACACGCTCACGCTTGACAATCTGAAGTTTACGGCGTCTTACGACAAGTCAAGTGACGCGATTACATTCAATGTCAGCGGCGGTTCGGTTACTTTGAAAGATTTCACTGCTACAACCTTCAGCGTAAACAACGCCACGTACAAAATTAGCGGTTCACAGCTGGTTAAAAGTTAAAAATCTGTTCGTGTAACAAAAAAGCCTCCGTAAACTTTCGCGGGGGCTAATTTTTTTATGTTTATAAATAAAAATCTGTTCGTGCAACAAAAAAACCTCCGTAAACTTTCGCGGGGGCTAATTTTTTTATGTTTATAAATAAAAATCTGTTCGTGCAACAAAAAAACCTCCGCAAACCTGCGCGGAGGCTAATTTTTTAATTTTAGATTCTGATGACGCCGATAATTTGAATTTCAACGGACTGGTCGATTTCAGCGTGCGAGACGATAGTAAGACCTTGCACGGAACGTTCGACGAGTTTGCGGAAATAAAGACGAACGGCGGGACTTGTAAGAATAACGGCGGGATAACCTTGATTTGCGAGTTTTTCGACTTCGTTATTAAGGGAGGCAATCATACGGCGCATAGAATCTGGGTCGAGGCTGACGTAAGAGCCATGATCTGTTCTTTGAACGCCGCCGACGATGCGATTTTCCAACGCTGGGTCGAGAGTGACGCAAGGTAAAGTAGTTCCGCCCTGCACGACTTGATGAGTAATTTGTCTTGCCATAGCGTGGCGCACATATTCGGTTAAAATTTCTGGATCTTTGGTTGCGCGGGCGTAATCTGCGAGAACTTCCATAATAGTTGCCATATCGCGGATAGAAATTCGTTCGGTGAGCAAATTTGCCAAGACTTTTTGAATTTCGCCGATACCCAAGAGTTCAGGAACAACTTCGTCGACGAGTCCGCGATTAGATTTTGCGAGATTATCGACGAGATTTTGAGTTTCTTGACGACCGAGAATTTCTGCGGCGTGTTGTTTAATAATTTCGGTTAAATGTGTTGCCAAAACAGATACGGCGTCGACGACGGTATAGCCGCTAAGTTCAGCTTGTTCGCGTTGACCTTCTGGAATCCACAGCGCAGGCAGTCCGAAAGCCGGCTCAACGGTTTCGATACCGGGAATTTCTTCAAAAACGGTGCCGGAGTTCATAGCTAAGAAGTGGTCGAGCATAAGTTCACCGCGAGCAATCTCCATACCTTTTAATTTAATGATATAAGCGTTCGGTTTAATCTGAATATTATCGCGGATACGGATTGTAGGGACGACTAAACCGAGTTCGAGGGCGCATTGTCGTCGAATCATAACAATACGGTCGAGTAAATCGCCGCCCTGCCCCGTGTCGACGAGTGGAATTAGCGAATAACCGATTTCCAACTCCATTGGGTCGACTTGCAACAGCGAAATAATATTTTCGGGGCGAGTAGCCTCTGTTTTTTCCTTAGCTTGCTGTTGTTCCTCTTTAACTTCTTCAGGAACGATATTTTTCTTGTGTAAACTGTAGCCGATAAACGCGCAAATTAATGCAAGGGACGCAAACGGGATACCGGGCAGACCAGGAACTAATGACAGCATAAGCAGAACGCCCGCATTGATGAAAAAAATTCTTTCGTTGTTAAAAAGTTGTGCGACAATGTCATTACCGAGATTTCCTTCGGAGGCGGCGCGAGTAACGATAATACCGGTTGCAGTTGAGATTAAAAGCGCGGGAATTTGGCTAACCAAACCTTCGCCGACGGTTAAAAGTGTGTAAGTTTGCAGTGCAGTTACGGCGTCCATATCTTTTTGCGCCATACCGATAACGAAACCGCCGCCGATATTGATTAACATGATAATAATTGCGGCAATGGCATCGCCTTTAACGAATTTCGAGGCACCGTCCATAGCTCCGAAGAAATCTGCCTCGCGTTGAATTTTGGAGCGGCGAACTTTAGCCTCTTCGTCGGTTATCGCGCCCTGATTCAAGTCAGCGTCGATTGACATTTGTTTACCAGGCATTGCGTCCAAAGTAAAACGCGCAGAAACTTCAGCGACACGTTCAGAGCCTTTGGTTATGACGATAAAATTGATGATAACCAAGATAATAAACATGATAAAACCGACGACGGGATTACCACCGACGACGAAATTACCAAAAGCGGTAATAACTTCGCCCGCGTAGCCGTTAATTAAAATCAAGCGCGTCGAGGAAATGTTCAAAGCCAATCGGAAAAGCGTCGTCACCAAAAGTAACGAGGGAAAAACGGATAAATCGAGAGCCTCCTCGTTGTAAATCACGCTCATAATGACGACAAGGGCGATTGTGATATTCAAACAAATTAGCAAGTCCAAAAGCGGCGTTGGCAACGGAATAATCATCATAATAACGATCATAACGAGCGTCACGGCGATAATAACGTCGCTGTACTTTTGGATAATTGAACCTAATGTTCGCGGTTCGCTTTCTAAAATATCTGCGGGTGCGGGCATAAGCATACCTCAATTCAAATTTTGTCTAATCATCTTGTTTAGCGCGGATATACAAATTTTTAACAGTGTCGAAGATTTCAGTCTTTGTTTGCTCGGAATTCAATTCTTCAAGAAGTTGTTCCTTAGGAAGGTGATTTAAAAAGCAAGAAAACATTTTATCGTAGCCTTCTTCCATAACACCGACCTGTAAACGCCATTCGCCCTCGTGAATCAAATCTTTTATAATAAAAATATGAGCCAGATACGAGCTATTCGGCACGTCAAAACAAATGTGAGCGGGGAAATTTTTATCTTCAATTAAAATTTTGCAAGCCTTTTCGATAAGAATTCTAATCGTATCGTCAGTATTTAAATTTTTTGTCTTTGATTCTTTCTTCTTCCGCCAAAAAGCAAAATCTTTAATGTTCATAACCTTTACCATTCATTTAAAAATTTTATGCAACTTTGCGGTGTTTAATTTTGTAGACGTAAGCAAGAATTTCTGCGACGGCTTGATAAAGTTCAGCAGGAACGGTGCCGCCGACTTCAACCGCCTCGAATAGTGCACGAGCTACAGGTTTATTTTCGACAATCAATATATGATTTTCTCGCGCAATCTGTTTGATTCTTTCGGCGACGAGGTCTTGACCTTTAGCCACGACAAGCGGCGCAATCATTCCTTTTTTATATTGAAGTGCAACCGCTAAATGCGTCGGGTTCGTGACAATAACGTCTGCCTTCGGAACTTCCTGCATCATGCGTTGCATTGCCATTTGTCTTTGCTTTTGCTTGATTTTACCTTTGATTTGCGGGTCACCTTCCATTTGTTTGTACTCGTCTTTAACTTCCTGCTTAGACATTTTTAAATCTTGCGTTGTCTGCCAACATTGATAGGCGTAGTCAGCCACAGCCATTATCATTATCACGCCGATAACTTGAAACGCCATTGTAAAAATTACGTCCGCCGCTGTCGCCAATGAGTGAGGCAAGTCGAAGAAAATAAATTGCGGCAGGAGCGGAATTTGGTCTTTAAGATACAGGAAGAGGAAATATCCGATAACAACTATTTTGAACAGCGATTTAAACAGCTCGACGATTGAACGCTTAGAAAAAATTCGTCCAAAGCCGTTAATCGGGTTAAGGTTGTCAAGTTTTGGCTCCAATTTTTCCGTTGAAAGCATTAATCCGACTTGAAAGCAGTTTATTCCGAGTCCAACGATTAAAATTGCGAACATCACCGGCATAACTGCTTTCGCCAAAAGAATCATAATTCCTATAAAGAGTTCAGAAATTGCCTCAGTTGAAGCACTGCTCGAAAGGTGCGAGTAAAGATAAACCGTGTACTCCGCGATATTTCCGTAAATGAATTCCCACAAGATACGCAAAATCAAAAAGCCGATTAGCAAAACGAATGCCGTATTAAGTTCTTGACTTCGTGCGACTTGACCTTTTTTGCGAGCGTCTTCGCGCTTTTTGGAAGTCGGCTCTTCTGTTTTTTCGCCGTCAAAGCGTTGCAGGTCAAAGATAAAATCTTCAGGGGGCAAGGGCTTTGAGGGCAATGGAAATATTTGCGTACATTTCATTAAAAATCACGTCCAAAAAGAGGATATAAAACGGCAGAACCATTGAAATCATACTCGTGCCAATCGTCAGCTGTAAGGGTATACCGACGACGAAAATATTCATCTGCGGCATTGTACGAGCGAGGATACCCATTCCGACGTTCGTTAGCAGGATTGCAAAAGTTACGGGCATAGCAATTTTCATGCCGTTCATAAAAATTCCCGCCGTCAAATCATTTATAAGTTGTGGTAACGACGTGTTCCAAACCATAGAATCAATCGGGATAATTCGGAAACTTTCAGCCAGCGCGGAAATAATTACGTGGTGCCCGTTCGTTATAACAAAGTAAATTATCGTCAAGTTGTAAAGAAATGTGCCGATAAGACCGGTTTGTTGTTGAGTTGTCGGATCCATCATGCTAACGACGGCGAAACCGACTTGCATATCCATAATTTTACCCGCCATGTTTACTGCGGAAAGTACGATATAACCGACAAGCCCGATAAGCCAACCGACGAAAAGTTCTTTGATAACTGTGAACGCGAACAGCAAAATTGTTGCAGGAGCCTCTATGACGTACATTTTCACGACGACGGGGAATAATAATACTGCTAACAAAATCGCCGCACAGGCTCTCAAGCGATAAGAAATATTTAAGCTACCGAAGAATGGCGAAATAAAAAAAATGCCGCTCGTCCGCGTCAGCACAAGCAAAAAGCACGCCACTTGTCCTTGAAGAATGTCGAAGAAATCAATTTCAGTCAAATGTTCGACCTCCCAGCAAGGAATTTAGCCGATACGCGACGGCAAGCCAATAAATATTCCCGAAAAAAATTCAACCATAATTCTAAGCATCCACGGACCGAAAATCAAAATTGCCACGAAGACCGCGATAATCTTCGGGATAAATGCCAGCGTCTGTTCTTGAATTGAAGTTGTCGCCTGAAAAACGCTAACCATTAAACCGACCGTCAAACCTAAGCCCAGCATAGGCGCGGAGACGAGCAGGACAACCATTAACGCCTCTTGCCCCATCTGAATTACTAAATCTCCCGACATATCGCACCTCCGCTATCGGAAACTTACAATTATCGACTGAATCAGCAAATGCCAGCCGTCAATCATAACGAACAGCAAAATTTTAAACGGCAAGGAAATCATGACCGGCGGCAACATCATCATACCCATTGACATAAGCGTCGTTGCGACAATCATATCTATGACTATAAACGGCACGTACAGCATAAAGCCGATTTGGAACGCCGTTTTTAGTTCGCTGATTATGAACGCGGGGATTAGCACGAAGGTTGAAACGTCCTCTTGCGAATTTGGACGTTCAGCTTCGGACAAGTTAACGAAAAGTGCTAAGTCAGCCTCTCGCGTTTGTCGAAACATAAATTCGCGCATTGGTTCGAGGACGTTGGTTATCGCTTCTTCTTGCGAAATTTGTCCCGCTAAGTAAGGTTGCAAGCCGTTATCGTTCGCCTGTGACCAATACGGTGCCATTATGTAAAACGTCAAGAACATTGCCAACGAGACGATAACTTGATTGGGCGGGACGTTTTGAGTAGCAAGCGCGTTTCTTAGAAAGCCGATTATAACGACGATTCGCACAAAGGAAGTTGTCATCATTAAAATTCCCGGCGCGATTGTTGCTAACGTTAAAATCGCTATGACTTGCAAAGTTGAGGCGACTTGTTCGGGATTTTCTGCAGTGCCCACTTCGACGTTGACGCTTGGGATAAGCGGTGCCGCCTCCGCAAAATTCGTTATAAGCACGCCCGCCGCGCAGATTAAAAGAAATCTTATCACTTTCCGCTACCTCTTTTAAAGAGTGGGATTTTCTTTACCAGACTCGACAACGTACCGAATTCTTGAGAAAACATATCGCCCGAATTTATAGCTTGCGCGTGCAGGTGTTCGATTAAATTTTTGTCGGTTATCTCGCCTAAAAGATTTATGTTGTGGTCAGTCACACCTAACAAAAATACCCTGCCAGCCATTTCAACTGTGCAGACAGAGCGATTAGGTCCGAGTGGTAAATTTTCCAGAATTCTTCCGCCGCTTGCCGCCATACGCGCCGCATTAAAACGACCACCAATAAATCGTGCGGCGAAATACGCCATAACCAACACGACAGCGAACACAGCAAATAAACTTACAAGATAAGCAAGCGTCGACCACCACGAGACTCCGGTGGGTCTTGGGTCAACATCTTCGTAGCCTTCCAAATACCCACCAGCAGCCTCCGCAGCAGAGTTGCCAAAATAAATCAAACTAACAAGCACCAGCGCAACCGGGAGATAAAACTTTATTTTGTCAGTCATCAGCCGACGGCTTTGCGCACTGCTTCGAGCACGCGATCCGCTTGGAAGGGCTTTACGATAAAGTCGCGTGCGCCCGCTTGAATTGCCTCTATAACCATCGCCTGTTGTCCCATTGCGCTACACATGACGATTTTAGCTTTCGGGTCGATTTTTCTAATCGCCTTAACTGCCGAGATTCCGTCCATTTCGGGCATTGTGATGTCCATTGTCACCAAATCGGGGCGCAGTTCGGCGAATTTTTCGACTGCCTTCATGCCGTTTTCGGCCTCGCCGACGACTTCATAGCCGTTCTTGGAAAGAATATCTTTGACCATCATTCGCATGAACGCCGCGTCGTCGACGACTAAAACTCGTACTGCCATAATACATCTCTCCCGTTTAAAAGATTTTTTTCAATGTCAACACTTTTAGGCTATTAATTATAGCCGATAATTTACTAATCGGCAAGACTTACAAGCAAGTTTATCATTTCAGGTGGGCGGCGCGTTCGGCAGGCGTGGCAATTTCAGTTATTCTTACACCGAAATTTTCATCGATAACGACGACTTCGCCCTTTGCCAAAAAGTGACCGTTTACCTGCACTTCGACAGGCTCGCCCGCTAATTTGTCCAATTCCACAATCGAACCCGTTGCCAAGTCGAGAATTTCTTTGATTGTCTTTTTTGTACGTCCAAGCTCAACTGTCACTTGCAACGGTACATCTAAAATTAATCCGATATTCGCCTCGTTGATTTGTACCGGCTCTGTGGAAAGGGGCGTGAACTGCGCGGGCGACACGGGCATATTTGTTACAACATTTGGCTGCATTTGATTTCCCCCATATCCATAGCTCTGTTGCGGTTGCGCATATCCTTGCGACTGCGGAGGCGGCGAATAATTTTGTTGAGGCGCAGAAGTTACGGGGGCAGATTGCGGAGGCGGACTCGGTGCAACTTGTTTTGGAGTCGGCGGAGTTGGTGCGGGCGCAGGTTCGGGTTCAGGCTCATCATTGCCGCCCATTAGAGAATCAACCATTTCTTTAGCAACTTTGAGCGTGATAATCTGCATTATCTCGCTATCAATCAAGCCGTCAACTTCCATGCGAAAAGCGGCACGAACTACAGGTTCAGTATTATTTTTATCTGAAAGGTCTTCTTTGCCGAAATCGACAAGATTAACTTTGGGTGGGGAAATATCAATTTTTTTATTGAACATAGTCGACAAACTTGTTGCGACTGCGCCCATCATTTGATTCATAGCCTCGCCGACCGCGCTCAAATGAATTTCGTTGAGTTCAGAGTCGGGATTAGTTCCGTCACCGCCCATCATCAAATCGGCGATAACTGCCGCGTCCGTCGCCTGAATTGCAAAAACGTTATTTCCGTCAATGCCAACAGTGTACGCGACCTCAACGACAAGATACGGCAACGGATAATGCTGTTGAATAACATTCATCGGCGCGACGGTAACCGAAGGCGTCGTTATAGAAACTTTATGCCCTAACAGCGTAGATAAAGTTGTTGCCGCACTGCCCATTGAAATATTTCCGATTTCGCCAAGCGCGTCTTTCTCTATCGGCGATAAAAGTTCGTCAGTATTGCCGCTGTCAATAGATGCGTCGCCGCCCGAAGAATCACTATTAGAATCTCCGCCGGCTCCCGCCAACAACGCATCAATTTCAGCTTGAGATAAATCACCCATCATCGTCATCAGCCGCATCCTCTCCTTTTTGTACAACTTGCGTTATCTGCACCGCCAGCTTTTTGCCGAAAGTACCTGGTCTGCAAAGAAATTTCGCATTCGTGCCAATCATGCAAGGAAAATCTTCTTTAACCTTAGTATTGAGCTGAAGCACGTCGCCGAAACCCAAAGTCAAGAATTCGCGAATTGTAATTTGCACGCGCCCGACTTCCACGACGAACGGCACTTTTGTCCTATTAAGTTTTTTGCGAATACTTTCCGCTTGTCCTGCTGTCTCGTCTTTAGCCGCAGACGCCGCAACCCAGAAAGTTGTCGTCAACTTCGACATAATCGGCTCCAACACGAGGTAAGGTATACAAATATTCATGAAACCTTCGACCTCGCCGAGCTTAGTATTCATCGTAATGATAACAACCATATCATTTGGCGGAACAATCTGCGTAAACTGCGGATTTGATTCTGTAGCCTCAAGTATCGGGTTCATGGGCGTGACGTTCGACCAAGATTCTTTGAAACGCTCCATAGCCGAATTAACGAAACGGCGCATAACCGCATCTTCAATTTCGGTTAGGACTCGAGTTTTGATATTAGTTGAGCCGTCGCCGCCAAATACGCGGTCAAGATAAGCAAAAGCAATCTCCGTGCTTATCTCGAAAATTATATTGCCCTTGAGCGGCGGAACGCCTAAGATTGTTATCACGCTTGGATTTGCCAATGATTGAACGAATTCCTGATACGTGAGCTGTTCAACGGAGGCAACGTCGACATTGACGAGCGTCCGCAGATGCGAACTCATATAAGTATTCAGCAGACGCGCAAAACTTTCGTGGAGCATGTACAGAGTACGAATTTGATCTTTGGAAAATTTATCGGGGCGTTTAAAGTCGTAAACTTTAATTTTCCGCGTAGTTTCTTCGCGCTTGAGTTCCTCTAAATCCGTCGAATCGTCATTGGCGGCGGCAAGTAGGGCGTCTATCTGCTCTTGTGTTAATACATCAACAGACAAGTTTTTCCCCCCTTATCATTGCAAGAGGAAACTCGTAATATAAACGTCATAGACGGAACCTCCGCCGAGTGCGGCATTGAGCGCGTCTTTGAGTTGCTTTTTAAATTCGTCTTGCTTATCGGCGTCGAAGTCTTCCATAGAAGTCGCACGTAAAAATTGCGTGGCAACGTCATTAATTTTAACTTCAGCGTCGGGCTGCAGAGTATTTGTCTCTTCGTTGATGACGGATTTTTTACCGGGATTAAACTCAACGATAATACTTGCCTTGAGATATTTTCCACTGCGCGGACCGCCGACGTTAACGAGAATTCCTTCTTTAGGATCTCCCAACTTGACGAAAACGCCTGCGTCATGATAGCGCGGTCCCGAATCTCCTTCCTCTGAATCGCCGCCAGGAATATCGCCCATAACTTTTGTCACGACGAAAAGCGAAATGCCCGCTGCCAATGCCAAGCCAACTATCACGAGGACGACGATTAAAATAATTGTCTTCTTTTTTGATTGCGCGGCAGGAGGAGGCGGTACAGTTGCTGTCTCGACTTCCTTTTCTTCATCTAGCATAATTTTTCCCCTCCATGATTAAAATTGTCTCAAGGCGCGGCGATATTTCATCACACGGCGCACTACTTCTTCGGCGGGTTCTTCTACGATAAACTTTTTTTCATTCAGCAACGTGATGACGGTGTCGGGCGTCGTCTCGATTGTCTGAATAAGTTCAGCGTTGAGAATAAACTCGCCGCGCTTTTTTGCGTCCGAATTAAATTTCGTAAGCTTGATCATGAATTGACCTCCTGTATAAGTGCTTTTGATTTAAAAAACTTCGCCGCAAATTTTCAAAACCCTTTTAATATCAAATCAAAAAATTTTCAAGAATATTCTACACCACTAAGACGCTTTGTCAATACGCCGTTTAAAGCGGAAAAAATATTGTATTCACAGCGGCGCGGGCTTGAAATTATTTTATACGACGAATATAATTGCGGCGGTTATTAAAGCAAGTCGATTGAAAGGATGAATTTGAATTGGCAAACGTCGACAAGGAAGCATTAGCTTTGCACAAAAATAATCGCGGCAAAATTGAAGTACGGAGCAAAGTACCGCTTAAAACAAATAAAGATTTGACGCTTGCATATACGCCGGGCGTCGCAGCTCCCTGTCTGGAGATTAAAGACGATTTCGATAAAATTTATGACTATACTAATCGTGGCAATCTCGTCGCAGTTGTCACGAACGGAACGGCTGTTCTCGGCTTAGGCGACATTGGCGCGGGCGCAGGTCTTCCTGTCATGGAGGGCAAAGCGATTTTGTTTAAAGGTTTCGCGGGCGTCGACGCAATTCCCATTTGCCTCAATACAAAAAGTGTTCCCGAAATTATCAAGACGATTCAATTTATGGCTCCGAGTTTCGGCGGCATAAATCTTGAGGACATTAAAGCTCCCGAATGTTTCGATATTGAACAGGCTTTGAAAGATTCCGTTGACATTCCCGTTTTCCACGACGACCAACACGGTACGGCGATTGTAGTTGCGGCGGCTCTGATTAATGCGTTGCGATTTGTCGGCAAAAAGTTTGAAGATATAAAAGTTGTCGTCAATGGCGCGGGCGCGGCTGGCATGGCAATAACTTATCTGATTCAGAAAATGGGCGCAAAAAACGTTATGTTGTGCGACTCGACTGGCGCGATTTACGAGGGACGCGGCAAGGGCATGAATCCCTACAAAGACCAAATCGCAGCCGTCACAAATTTTGATAAAGAGGCTGGGCAACTCGTCGACATTATTCACGGCGCGGACGTTTTTATCGGCGTGTCGAAGGCGAATTTGCTGACCGAAGAAATGGTTAAGTCAATGAACAAAGACGCGATTATTTTGGCAATGGCTAATCCCGTTCCCGAAATTATGCCTGATAAAGCTAGGGCGGCAGGTGCTCGCGTAATTTGCACAGGACGTAGCGATTTCCCGAATCAAGTTAATAATCTGCTGGCGTTTCCCGGCATATTCAGAGGTGCGCTTGATGTTCGTGCCACCGACGTTAACGAGGAAATGAAAATCGCGGCGGCTTATGCGATTGCCTCACTTGTAAGCGCGGAAGAACTCAACGAAGACCATGTTATCACGACGCCCTTTGATGAGCGCGTTGCTCCTACAGTTGCGGCGGCAGTTGCTAAAGCGGCTCAAGAGTCGGGCGTTGCTAGAAATAAAAGTATTACGCCTGAAGAAGTTGCTCAACATACACGCGAACTTTTAGCTAAATTATGAAACTAGCAATCTGTTGTGTACGAACGCGGCGATTTACTGAAAATTTTTAAACGGTAAATCGCGACAGCTGTTTGTCAACTTTTTAAAAGTTGTGCGCATGCGTTGCGTACCGGCGCGGCGATAACGTTAAAATTATTGATTAGCACGGCGCGACAGCTGTTTGCTACTTTTCAAAAGTAGTGCTCGTAGTCCAGTGGATAGGACGTAAGCCTCCGGAGCTTGAAACGTGGGTTCGACTCCCGCCGAGCACACCAAATAAAAAAATTTCAGCGGTTCCAATTTCGGAGCCGCTTTTGCATTTTAAAAAATTTTTGTTACGATTGTCTTAGTAAAAAACTTCTTGAAGACATAAACCTTGTGCGGGAGCAGTAGCAGGGACTAAACTCCTGTCGCGAGCGTCGAAAATTTTTTGGAACTCGTCGAGGGTTATTTTTTTTCTGCCAACTGCAACCGTCAACGCAACAATATTTCGCGCCATGTGGTATAAAAAGCCGCTGGCGTGAATTTTTATCGTTAAAATATCGCCGCCGAAAAAATTTTCCTCAAATAGCTCCGACGCAAAAATCGTTCGGACGGGATTCATATTTGGTGCACCGCCCGCCGCTTTGAAACTCGAATAATCATGCGTGCCAATTAAAATGTTCAAAGCCTCGCGCATAGCGTCTACGTCAAGCGGTCTGAAAATATGCCAAGCGAACCGATTTACAAAAGGATTCGACGCCGCGCCGCGCAAAATTCTGTAGAGATAAATTTTGCTCTTCGCGCTGTGCAACGCACTAAAATTTTTATCAACTTCCCGCGCCTCACGAACGATAATATCGGCGGGCAAAACGCTACTTGCCGCAATCGGAATTTTCTCAACGTCAATTCTTCCGTCTGTAAAAAAATTGACGACTTGCCCCAAAGCGTGAACTCCCGCGTCCGTGCGCCCTGCCGCCGCCAACTCTATTTTGTCTCCGAAAATTTTTTCCAGCCGTTCCTCTAAAACATTTTGCACTGCCACTCGCGGCGGACTTTGCCATTGAAAGCCGTTGTATTTCGTGCCGTCATAGGCGACCGTCAATGAAATGTTCCGTCGTCGAAGTTTCATTTCCTGTTTATGTTCAAAGCGCATAACTTATTCCCCCGATAGCCGCGCAGATTAATAGCACTACCGCCGCCGCGCAGAAATCTAAATTTGTTAAACGTAATTGTTTCATATGAGTGCGCCCCTCGCCGCCACGATAGCAACGCGCCTCCATTGCCATTGCCAAATCATCAGCCCGCCGAAAACTCGACAAGAACAATGGAACTAAAATTGGAACCATTGCCCGCAATTTTTTTATTAGTCCGCCTGATTCAAAGTCCAGTCCACGAGATTTTTGCGCCTTGATTATTTTGTCCGTCTCCTCAATCAACGTCGGCACAAATCGAATTGCTATCGTCATCATCATTGCCAATTCATGAGAGGGCACTCCGATTTTTTTTAGCGGCGATAA
This sequence comes from uncultured Selenomonadales bacterium, assembly GCA_946408355.1. Classification (GTDB taxonomy): domain Bacteria; phylum Bacillota; class Negativicutes; order Selenomonadales; family Selenomonadaceae; genus Quinella. The sequence goes on along the minus strand of CAMJRX010000022.1, from coordinate 24,695 downwards.
AAGTTTTTCCGTCGCGTCGGTTAATTTTAGCGGCGAAGTCGTGAACGTCAGCAAACTCGACAAAACAATCAACAATACCAACCGCAAGCTTATTTGTACGCCGTAAATTATTCCCTCCGTCGTCACTTTGAACACGTAAAATTTTGCTAAAACTTCTCCGTCGTGGCTCACGAAATGTATCAGCAACGTAAATAAAATTATCCACGCTAGCGGCTTGATTGACTTTAAAACTGTCAACGGCGGCACTTGCGATAAAAAAATTAATCCTGCCGTCAAAATCGTTAACACAGAATACGCCGCCCAACCTTTAGCCGTAAAAATTACAATCATCAACACGAACAGCAAAATTATTTTCGTGCGCGGGTCGAGCCTATGCAATATTGATTTGCCAGGGAAAAATTGTCCTAACGTTATGTCCTGTAACATTTATCAAACGCCCTCGCGGAACATCGTCGGCAATGTTTTAATTCGCAAATGATTTTTCATTAGCCAAATAGTCAACATGCGTTCAGCAAAAAATCCTGCGATTCGGGAATAATCGTGTGACATTTCTTCAAGACTTTTACCGTTAATCTCTATTTTGTCGCGAATTTCTTTTGTTGCGTCGATTATAAAAGAAAATAGCCACTCGCAGTAAGCATTGAAAATATTTCGGCGCGTAATATACATTCCGCCAAAAAATAATGTCAAACTGCTTAAAACGTCGTCGAAGGCGCCAAGATAACCTGGTTGCGTGCGTGCCAAATGATTGCGAATAATTTTTTCTGCCACTTTTACTAAATCGGGTTGCCCTGTCGAAAAAATCATCATATCACGTTGCGAACGGGTGGATATACCTTCGTTTTGAACAATAATATCATAATCGCTCAAAATGCTTAAAATCTCCGCCGCGCTTAAAATTTTCTCCGCATCGAAAGTTTTCTGCTTAATGTCGCTCGTAAAGAATCTGCGGTAGTGAACAATACCGGCGTGCGTGTGCTTAGTATTTTTCCAAATCCAATAAAGCACCGTAACTTCATCGAGGAAAGGATTTAGTTGGCTGATATTGTCGCCAGTGTCGTCGCCTGCGTAGCCGAAATATTTTTTTGCGAGTGCGTGTCCCGCGTGAATAATTTTATAGCCGTCTGGTAATGTATAAAGTTTAGCGTCCTTGTGTGTGACGACGTAAACGCCAACATCGACAAGTGGCATAATTTTTTTGATAAGACACCACGCGCCGCTTGCTACATTAAAATATTCAATCCTTGCGAAAATATTTTGCGACTTGTTAAGCCAACTTTCAAGTTCGGAATTTTTTCTAACGAATGCCAAAATATTTTCTGTTAAAGCGTCAGTCTCAATCAGTATATCAACAAATCCAGCGGGCGTACGCTCTTTACTTAAAATAATCACGTCGAAAATTTTAAAGCGGTACTCATCGAACGAACGATAAATTTTCCCGTAAACATTTTCCATAATCGGATAAATATTTTCTGCGATACAGTCAAGGTCGACATTCGAGCCACCTCGCGTGCGAAAGTCGCTTTTATCAAATAAACAATCCAAATCAAGTACATGTCTAAATTTTTTATGATTGAGCAATTCTTTCAGCAGGTAAAACATTTCGATAGAAAAGAAACCGTTATGAAATTTTTGAGCAAAAGTTTCTGCCGAAATAACCTGAGCGTTTGCAGGAAAATTTTTAAAATAATAATAAAAGTCCAAAGCGTCAACGAAAATTAAATATTCTGCCACACCGTCAAGCAAATTTTTTATATCCTTCTCTGTTAAAGCATGCTCGCCAAAAAATAATTTCACATCGTCGCCTGTCTTGTTAAAAGTTATATGCCCAATAATTTCGACAGATTTGTTGCCAATTTTTTCTTTAAACGCTTCAATGTTTCCGCAGATTAACACGCGCGGCACGTAGCTCGCCATAAATATGCCTCCTTTGCGGAAAATTTTAAGCACTGACCTTTGATTCGTCAAGCCGAATTCGCTATAATAAAAGAAACTTTAAGGAGTGTGACAATCTTGACAGAAAAAGAAAAAATGCTTGCGGGGCAGTGGTACGATGCCAATTTCGACGCAAGATTGATTGAAGAGAGAGCATTTGTTAAAGATTTATGTTTGAAATTTAATTTGACTCGTATGCAGGACTTATCGCGGCGCAGAAAAATTTTGAGAGAGATTTTGCCTAATGTCGACGCCGATACTGTAGAAATTTTGTCGCCGTTCATGGTTGATTACGGTTATAATATTTTTCTCGGCGCAGGCACTTTTTTAAATCATAACTGTTATCTTATGGATTGCGCTCAAATCCGGCTCGGTAAAAAAGTTTTCGTCGGTCCTAATTGCGGTTTTTATACGGCGATTCATCCACTTGACGCCGTTCGCCGCGCAGAAGGTTTGGAGCGTGCAGAGCCGATTATCATTGGCGACGACGTTTGGATTGGCGGCGACGTTACAATTTTGCCTGGCGTTAAAGTCGGGAGCGGTTCGGTTATCGGTGCTAAATCATTAGTCACTAAAGATATTCCCGAAAATGTTATGGCGTTTGGCAATCCTTGCCGCGTTGTAAAAAAAATTGGTTTGGAAACTTTAATCGTATGATACCGAAAATTGCTATACTGATTCCCTGCTACAACGAGAGCCAAACGATTGGAAAAGTTGTTCGTGATTATCGGATGGCATTGCCCGACGCAACTATTTACGTTTACGACAACAATTCCACAGACGGCACCGACGAAATTGCGCGGGCAGCGGGCGCGATTGTTCGCTATGAATATCGGCAAGGCAAAGGCAACGTGATTCGCACGATGTTTCGCGACATTGACGCCGATTGTTACTTGATGATTGACGGCGATGACACTTACCCCGCTGAAAATGCCCGCGAAATGTGCGATTTAATTTTAAACGGCGCGGCGGATATGGTTATCGGCGATAGACTTTCCTCGACGTATTTTACCGAGAATAAGCGTCCTTTCCACAACTTCGGCAATGTCATGGTTCGCAAGTTTATAAATATGTTTTGGCGTCCTAAAAATCCGATTCTCGACGTGATGACGGGCTATCGAGCCTTCAGTCCGCTATTCGTTAAAAGTTTTCCAGTCCTGTCTAAAGGCTTTGAGATTGAAACAGAAATGACGATTCACGCGCTCGATAAAAATTTTCTGTTAAAGTCCGTACCCGTCAATTATCGCGACCGCCCTTCCGGTTCAGAGAGTAAATTAAATACTTATGTCGACGGCGCAAAAGTCATAATGACGATTTTTAATTTATACCGCGATTACAAGCCGTTGCAATTTTTTGGCATGATTGCGTTGATTCTGGCACTCGTTGCGCTTATACTTTTTTTGCCCGTTTTCTTTCAATATCTGGAAACTTCACTCGTGCCGCGTTTCCCAACGTTAATCGTCAGTGGATTTTTAATGCTAGCGTCGCTGTTATCGTTCACCTGCGGATTAATTTTAGACACGATAGCCAAAAACAACCGCAAAACTTTTGAACTGCACATGAACTTACTAAAAAAACTTGAGGAGAGGATTTAACTTGAGCACTTTGACTTTGGAACGCGCTAAGAAAATTTTACATAAGCACACGACAGAACCGCATTTATTCGTTCACGCGGCGGCAGTAAGCGGAGCAATGGGAGCACTTGCTGAACATTTCGGCAAAGATAAGGAGCATTGGTCAGCTATTGGTTATCTTCACGATGTTGACTTTGAAAAATTTCCCGATGAACATTGCCAACACGTTCGCGAACTTTTGGAGCCTGAAGGTATCAGCGAAGACGATATTATAACGATTATTTCTCACGGCTACGGCTTGACCGGCGCGACGATTAAACCAGAAACTGATTGTCAAAAGTCGCTGTTCGCCGTCGACGAGCTAACCGGTATCGTTCATGCTTATGCACTAATGCGCCCAGAAAAAATGTTGGGCATGTCCGTCAAGAGTCTCAAAAAAAAATTCAAGGATAAACGTTTTGCCGCAAAGTGTAATCGCGAAGTCATTCAACGCGGCGCAGATGATTTAGGTATGGAACTCGGCAAACTTATGGAGCTTTGTATTAAGGGCATGACTGAACGCGCCGACGAGTTGCAGTTATAAACTTACAAATGGCATTCATGATTTTTTCTTCCCAAATATAATTATTGCTGAACTCGCCAAAACTGCGCGGGTCGGTTTCTTCTGCTATGGCCTCTCCGTTCATCATGTAGATAAATCCCGTCTTTGTATTCGGAATAAAAAATAAGCCGGAGAGCATACCAAAAGCCGCGCCCGTGTGCCCGATTAAATTTATCTCATAATCTCTGCAGACACGCGCTGTACTTTTGCCGTCGATAAAATAAACTCCCAAGCCATATGACAACATTACCCCGCCGCAAGTGTCACCGTTTTTACCGTCGTAAATCCAATGAGGCGTGAACATCGTATCCAATGATTTCTTGCTTAAAATTTTCTTGCCGCGATAAACTCCGTCGTTCATGAGCATTTCTAAAGCGTACGCAAGTTCCTCAAAAGAAATTCTTAGTCCGCCTTGTGGAGAAAAAATCGTAGCGTTTGTTCCAACATGATAATCTTTCAAGCTATATTCTTGCTGAAAATTTTCGTCGTAGGGATTTTGTAGTGATAAAATATCTTTGGCAGGCTGAATTTTATAGTCGTCAATTTGAGCATACCACTTGCCGAATTCGTCCCAAATACCATTGGGATTTTTTTTTCGATAAATCGAACCGAGCATTTCAAATTCCGTGCTGTCAAAATTTCCAGGTAAATAATCGGCTTTAGTTTCCAGTTGGTTCAAAATATTTTTCCGTTGATAAATATCGAATCGTTCGCCCGTCACGGTTTCAATAATCGTACCTAAAAGTCCGTAGTTTAAGTTGCAATAGCTGAAAAATTTTTCGGGCGGATTTTTATCAAAATGTGCGCCGTTCTCCCAATATTTTCCGTCGGGAGAAAAAAATTCTTTTACGCTATCTTTAGGTGGTATGCTGTAAATTTTTCCGTCGCGCAAAGAGGAAGTGTGACTTGCCAACATTCGCGTGGTAATTTTTTTTTGCGGGAAATTAGGATTGCGCAACTCAAAGCCAAGATAATTGCTTATGTCGTCGTCGAGAGTTATTTTACCTTGCTCAACGAGTTGCATAATAGAAAAAATCGTGAACATTTTAGAAACGGACGCCGCCCTAAAACGTGTGTGACGAGTGACAGGTTTTGGCGTTTCAATAATGCGCTTGCCGAGAAACTTAGAATAAATTTCTTCGCCGTCTTTGTAAACAATCACGCCAAGTCCTGGAACTTTAACGCCATTATCGCCAATCATATTTTCTAATTCGTTATCCAAAAGTTCAATCATTTTAACTCAATAAATTTAAGACCGACGAAGAATTTTGATTAGCTTGAGCGAGCATGGATTGCGCGGCTTGCGAAAGAATATTTGCCCTAGTGTATTCGGACATTTCTTTTGCCATGTCAGCGTCGCGAATTGTCGATTCGGAATTTTGAACATTTTCACCCATTGTTGTGACATTCGCGTCAATAGCTTCAAGCCTTTGAAGATACGCGCCCATAGTCGTCGCCTCGTTGAGGGCATATTCCAATGCGCCTTCAACAACACGAATTGCAACTTTAGCGTTATCAACAGTCGTAACTCTTGCGTCGTTGAGTGTCATATCTTTTGCCTTATCGAGCAACGCTTGAAGTTCGGCTTGCTTTTCGGGCGAATTTGACCATGCATTTAATTGAGCATTGTCAGCTTCGTTAGGGATCGTGCCTTTTAAATCTTTAGTCTGCATACTGTTTATTTTAAGATTAATTCGCTGATTTGCCTGTGTTCCATGCTGAATCCACAATTCTTCGGTATGTTTTAGCACCTTTGTGACAGATTCTATAGTTCGCCTTGTAATTTCTGTGGGCGTCCATTCCGTGTTTTCCGGTTCGGAAATTCCAGAGTGGACGGTTTGCCAGACAATAGGAGTATACCCATCAGCTTGACTTAAATCTACCGTGCCGCAAGTACCGCTTACGCCTTTGCCTACCTGTTCGCCACTTGTCGAGGTTACATTGCTCAAATCGGTATGAATAATCGTTATGTTTCCAACACGTCCACAATAACCGCTACCAATTCCCGTGCCTCTTTGCGTTTGTATGTCTAAGAGGCAATTTTCTATTGTAATATTCCCTGCTGTTGAATAGGAGCTGTAGCCGCTTGTTCCTATAGCCGCTCCGGCTGATCCCCTATAAGTTATTTGGGAATTTTTTACATAAATATTACCGACTCTTCCGTTATTACTGGCTCCAATAGCCGGTTCATTTGTTCGCGGCGTCGATTTCATGTCTATTACAGCGTTTTGTATGGTGATGTTTCCTACTCTATCGCCACCACCTATTATAGCATCTTGCCATGTTCTATAACCATACTTACTACTGCGTTCTCCACTATTATCGATAAAGGTTCCGCCGTTTATTGTTATGTTTCCAATACTGGAATTTTTCGTACCGCCGCTACCGATAAATGCCCCACCGCCTCGAGTGAAATTTGCAGTGAACGTTCCGCCGTTTATCGTGATATCCGAATTTAAAAGTTCCTCATAATCAGCTCCTATAACTGCTCCGTTGTAACTATTGTCGGTCGTGTTGGTAAAATTAATTTTCCCATTTCCTGCAGATCCACCTTCAACCGTCAGTCCGCCGCCAACGTTTATAACAGCTGATTTTCTCGCTTCTTTATTATAATTATCGTTGAAGTTGTTTTCGCCTACGATATTAAGCGTGTTATCTGGACCTTGGAACTTGATGAAATTTTTATCTTCGGTGTTGGTTACGTTAAAGTTCTCAAGCCAAAGGTTGGTCTCGCCACCTTCGCGTGTCGTGATATAAACATCCTTGAGAGCGGTTGACGGGTCTTGTTGAATAAGCTTAACGTTTTTTGCTTCTATCGGTAGTTCACCGGTAAAATCTTTTGGCAACATATAAACGCCATCTTGAGTGATTTTATCGCCTTCCTTAAGCGTAACAGGCGCATTGTCAGTTCTTTTCAATTCTATGACTTTTTCTTCGGTAACAACATTCTCGGTAGTAGTTTTTAATTCTCCAGAATAGGTGCCGTCGATAAGTCGTTTGCCGTTAAACTCGGTGCCGATAGTGATGTCGTCAATCGTCGACACAAGCTGATTAAATTCTTTTTGAATCGTTGCGCGATCTTCGTCGGTGTTTGAGTCGTTAGCGGCGTCGATTGCTTTTTCCTTAAGCGTGCGTATGTTTTGAATAATCTGGTCGATACCGCGTTCAGCAGTTCTAACCATTGACGAACCGTTCTGCACGTTCTGATTGTCCTGCAAGAGAGCGCGAATTTGCCCCCGCATTTTTTCGCTTATGGAAAAGCTCGCTGAATCGTCTTGTGCACTGACAATCCTTTGACCCGACGAGACTTTTGCCAGAGCTTTTCCAGCTTTACTAATATTTTTATTGAGTTGCCCCAAAGAGAGCTGAGCACCCGCATTGTACATGACCGTCATTGCCATATAAAATTACCTCCTTGTAAAATTGTTCCACGAATAAAATTTATTTTTCTTCTTTCGAGCTGATAAAAAATTTTCCTGCAATTTATAAAAATTTTTTCAAGCTTAAATTATTCCGATGATGACGCCATTCTTGATTTTGAGAAATATTTTTTTATCAAGAGATAAGTTTTTTTAAAAGGTCGCGCCATTAAAGGCTTGACAAGCATTTTTGGCAATGATAATATTACGCCGCTTTTAAACAGGCATGAAAATTTTGGAAGGAGGTGGGCGCATGCCAACCATAAATCAATTAGTTAGAAAAGGTCGTCAGATGTTGGACGAAAAATCAACGGCTCCGGCTCTGAAAGAGTGCCCGCAAAAACGCGGCGTGTGCACTCGTGTTTATACGACGACGCCCAAAAAACCGAATTCGGCACTTCGCAAGGTTGCGCGTGTTCGCTTGACCAACGCCATTGAAGTCACTGCATATATCCCCGGCATCGGGCACAATCTGCAGGAACATAGCGTTGTTCTCATTCGCGGCGGGCGTGTTAAAGATTTGCCGGGTGTTCGCTATCATATTATTCGCGGCTCCCTCGATACCGCCGGCGTTCAAGACCGCAAACAAGCGCGTTCCAAATACGGCGCAAAGAAGGCTAAGGCTAAGAAGAAATAATTTCTAAGGAGGAGCAGCAATGCCAAGAAAAGGTGCTGTGCCTAAACGAGACGTTCTGCCGGATCCTGTCTACCACTCAAAGACGGTTGCGAAGTTTATAAATAAAGTCATGCTGTCAGGCAAAAAGAGCGTAGCTCAGCGCGTGGTGTATGACGCCTTCGACACAATCCGCGAAAAGACAGGTAAAGATCCGCTGGAAATTTTCGAGACGGCACTAAAAAATGTTATGCCGGTTTTGGAAGTCAGAGCGCGTCGCGTCGGCGGTGCTAACTATCAAGTTCCCGTCGAAGTGCGCCCCGACCGTCGTCAAACATTGGGAATTCGTTGGCTGGTGAATTACGCCAGACTGCGCAACGAAAAAACTATGGACGCTAGACTTTCAGGCGAACTCATGGACGCGGCGAACAATACCGGTGCATCAATCAAGAAAAAAGAAGATACTCACAAAATGGCGGAGGCTAACAAGGCATTCGCGCATTATCGCTGGTAAGGAGCAAGTTTCGTGTCAAGAGAGTTTTCATTAGAAAAAACTCGCAACATTGGTATCATGGCGCACATAGACGCCGGCAAGACGACCACAACCGAACGAATTCTTTTCTATACGGGTGTCAATCACAAGCTCGGCGAAGTCCACGAGGGCGCGGCGACTATGGATTGGATGAAACAAGAGCAAGAACGCGGCATTACGATAACTTCTGCGGCTACAACTTGCTATTGGAAAGATCATCGAATCAACATTATCGACACACCCGGACACGTTGATTTTACAGTTGAAGTTGAAAGATCTTTGAGAGTTTTGGACGGTGCACTCGCGATTTTAACAGCTCGCGGCGGCGTTGAGCCTCAAACGGAAACTGTTTGGCGGCAAGCGGAAAGATACAACGTTCCGCGTATGGCTTACGTCAACAAAATGGACATCACCGGCGCGGATTTTTATCATGTTATTCAAATGATGCGTGATAGACTTCACACCAACGCCGTTGCAATTCAGTTGCCGATTGGCGCGGAAGATAATTTTAAAGGGATTGTCGACCTCGTTAAAATGGAAGCGATTGTTTACGACGACGACTTGGGCAAAGTTTCAAGAGAAGTCGAAATTCCCGACGATATGATTGACATGGCAGAAGATTATCGCGATAAACTTCTTGAAGCCTGCGCGGAACAAGATGATGACTTCATGGAAAAATATCTCGGCGGCGAGGAAGTTACAATCGACGAGGTAAAAGCCGTGATTCGTAAGGCGGTTATCAACTGCAAAATGACGCCCGTCACTTGCGGCACGTCTTACAGAAATCGTGGAGTTCAACCGCTTTTAGACGCAATAGTTGACTACATGCCCGCGCCAACGGATATTCCGCCGATTGAAGGCGTTCAGCCCGACGGAACGGAAGATTCACGCCCTGCAAGCGACGAGGAACCTTTTGCCGCGTTGGCATTTAAGATTATGACGGATCCATTTGTCGGCAGGCTTGCATTCGTTAGAGTTTACAGCGGCGTACTTAAAAGCGGTTCTTACGTTTACAACTCAACTAAGGGGCGCAAAGAACGTATCGGGCGAATTCTCCAAATGCACGCTAACAATCGTAAGGAAATCAATTTTCTTTACAGCGGCGACATTGCGGCAGTTGTCGGTTTAAAAGACACGACGACGGGAGATACGCTTTGTGACGAAAATCATCCGATTATTCTTGAGTCAATGGAATTCCCAGATCCCGTCATATCAGTTGCCGTTGAACCTGCAACTAAAAATGACCAAGACAAAATGGGAATTGCGCTCCAAAAACTTGCAGAGGAAGATCCGACTTTCAAAGTGCGCACCGACCCAGAAACCGGACAAGTTATAATTTCGGGCATGGGCGAATTGCATTTGCAAATTATCGTTGACCGCATGTTAGACGAATTCAAAGTTGACTGCAAAGTTGGCGAACCGCAAGTTGCCTATCGTGAGACAATTCGCAAGACGCAAAGGGGCGAAGGCAAATTTATTCGTCAAACGGGCGGGCATGGACAATACGGACATTGCTGGCTTGAAATTTCGCCCAATGAAACAGGCGGCGGATTCGTCTTTGAAAACAAAATTGTCGGCGGCGTCATTCCAAAAGAGTATATCAATCCGATTGAGGCGGGCGTTAAGCAGGCTATGGAAAATGGTATACTTGCCGGTTTCCCGATGGTTGATGTTAAAGCTACAGTTTATGACGGCAGTTTTCATGAAGTCGACAGTAGCGAGGCTGCGTTCAAAATCGCAGGCTCTATGGCGTTTAAGGCGGCAGCTGAAAAAGCTAAACCCGTTCTGCTTGAACCTTACGTCAAAGTTGAAGTCACCGTTCCCGAAGATTATATGGGCGACGTTATCGGCGATTTGAATTCGCGACGCGGGAAAATTGACGGTATGGAACCGCGCAATAATTTGCAAATAATTCATGGATTCGTTCCGCTTAGCGAAATGTTCGGTTATGCAACTGACTTGCGTTCCAAAACTCAAGGGCGCGGCTCTTACTCAATGGAAGTTGCCTATTACGACGAAGTTCCGAAAAATATTTCGGACGTTATTGTTGCGAGATACAGAGGCGAGCCGATTAGTTAACGGCTTGAAAAATTTTTCTATAAATTAAGGAGTGTTAAATTAATGGCAAAGCAGAAGTTTGACCGTAGTAAACCCCACGTAAATATTGGTACTATCGGACACATTGACCACGGCAAGACAACCTTGACGGCGGCTATTACCAAAATCCTCTCGGAAAAAGGTTTCGCTAAATACGAATCCTACGAGAACATCGATAAGGCTCCGGAAGAACGCGAGCGCGGTATCACAATTAACACTGCACACGTCGAATACGAGACCGAAAAACGCCACTATGCACACGTCGACTGCCCAGGTCACGCCGACTATATTAAAAACATGATCACCGGCGCGGCGCAAATGGACGGCGCGATTCTCGTTGTTGCAGCTTCTGATGGTCCTATGCCCCAGACTCGTGAGCATATCTTGCTTGCTCGTCAGGTTGGCGTTCCGGCTATCGTTGTTTTCCTTAACAAAGTTGACCAAGTCGACGACGAAGAACTCCTCGAACTCGTTGAGATGGAAGTCCGCGAACTTTTGAGCAAATACGAATTCCCCGGCGACGACATTCCTGTTATCGCGGGTTCCGCTTTGTTGGCTCTTGAAGGCAACGAAGAACAAAAGAAAAATATTCTTAAGCTCCTCGACGCTGTTGACGAATATATCCCGACGCCTACACGCGACACCGATAAACCGTTCCTTATGCCTGTTGAGGACGTCTTCACGATTACCGGACGCGGCACCGTTGCCACCGGTCGTGTTGAACGCGGTATGTTGAAACTCAATGAGCCGGTTGAAATCGTCGGTCTTCGTGACGAACCTCGCAAGACTGTTGCCACTGGTATTGAAATGTTCCGTAAGCTCCTCGACAGCGCGGTTGCCGGCGACAACGTTGGTGTTCTTCTGCGCGGCGTTGACCGTAAAGAAATTGAGCGCGGTCAAGTTATTGCTAAACCTGGCACGATTCATCCGCACACGAAATTTAAGGCTCAAGTTTACGTTCTTACTAAAGATGAAGGCGGTCGTCATACTCCGTTCTTTGCAAACTATCGTCCGCAATTCTACTTCCGCACAACCGACGTTACGGGCGTAGTCAGCGACTTGAAAGACACCAACGGCAATGCGGCTGAAATGTGCATGCCTGGCGACCACATTGAAATGACGGTCGAACTTATTACCCCGATTGCTATCGAAAAAGGTTTGCTCTTCGCTATCCGCGAGGGCGGTCACACTGTCGGTTCGGGTCGTGTTATCGAAATTCTTGAAGCGTAAAAAGTTTTTGACGCTCGGACAATAAATCGGTGAGGCGGTCGGTAGTCAGCCTAAAAACTGATTATCGGCCGTCGTTGCTGATTAAATAAAAAATTTTTCTTGAAACTAATAGCGACGCTTGCTATAATTTTTATTTGGCAACACGTTGTTAAAAGCTGTGACATAGCAGATTGCTAGGCAGGGGAAATTCCGCCTTGTCAAGGGAACTGCTACGGAGCAACGTTGGAAGCTTTGACTTTCGACTAAGGAGGAATTATTTTGGCAAAGCAACAGAAAATCCGGATTCGCCTCAAGGCCTACGATCACAAGTCGTTAGACCAGAGCGCGGCGAAGATTGTGGAGACCGCCAAGAAAACTGGCGCGGCCGTTTCGGGACCAATCCCGTTGCCGACGGAAAAAAATATCTACACAATCTTGCGCTCGCCGCACGTCAACAAGGATTCGCGTGAACAATTCGAGATGCGCACGCATAAACGCTTGATTGACATTCTTCAGCCGACGCACAAAACAGTTGATGCGCTTATGCGCTTGGATTTGCCCGCCGGTGTTGACATCGAGATTAAGGTCTAAGGAGGTGGCAACATTGGCAAAAACACTTTTAGGAATTAAACTCGGCATGACGCAAATTTTCACAGAAGAGGGGCGCGTCATTCCCGTAACTGTCGTTGAAACTGGAAAGAACGTTGTTATTCGCAACAAAACTGTCGACACTGACGGCTACTGCGCGGTTCAGCTCGGTTTCGGCGAAGTTAAAGAAAACAAAGTTAACAAACCCGACATGGGACAATTCAAAAAAGCTGGAATTAAGCCCGTGAAATTTATCCGCGAAGTGCGTTTGGCGGCGGAGTCGGAATATAAAATCGGCGACGTTATCGGCGTAGATATTTTCGCGGCGGGTGAACTCGTTGACGTTGTCGGAACTTCAAAGGGTAAAGGTTTTGCAGGTTCGATTAAGCGTCATAATTTCGCACGCGGTCCTATGGGGCACGGCTCAAAGTCTCATCGTGAACCAGGCTCGACAGGCGCAATGCTCTCCGGTCCTGGCGGTCGCGTTATCAAAGGTAAAAAACTTCCTGGTCGCATGGGCGGCACTCGCACGACGATTCAGCGTTTGACAGTTGTTAAAGTCGACGCGGATAGAAATTTGCTCCTCATCAAAGGCGCGATTCCTGGTCCGAAAAAAGGACTTGTCATCGTTCGCGAAACCGTCAAGCCTACTAAGAAACATAAATAATAATCGAAAGGAGGAAATGAGATAATGCCAACTGTAGCAGTTTACGATATGACTAATAATAAAGTCGGCGACATTGAACTTAGCGAAGAAATTTTCGGCGTTGAGGTTAATGAAGGACTTGTACACCAAGCGGTTGTCATGCAAATGGCATCGTGGCGTTTGGGCACGCATAACACCAAAACCCGCGCAGATGTTCGCGGCGGCGGCAAAAAGCCCTGGCGTCAAAAAGGCACTGGTCGCGCTCGCGCAGGTTCTCGCAGAAGTCCCCTTTGGCGCGGCGGCGGCACGATTTTTGGACCGCACCCACGCGATTATTCTTTCAGCATGCCTAGAAAACAACGTCGCCTCGCGTTAAAATGCGTCCTTACTGACAAAGTTAAGGAAGGCAATTTAATCGTTTTGGACAATCTCAACTTCGACGAACCCAAGACGAAAAAATTTGTCGAACTCCAAAAAACTTTCGGCGTTGACGGTTGCAAGTCGCTGTTCATAACTCGTGAATTTATCGATAATGTGTCGCGTTCCTCTAATAATTTGCAGAACGCTAAGGCAATCGCCGCACTTCAACTCAACGTCTATGACATTCTCAACAGCGATAAACTCTTCCTCACCAAAGACGCGGTTGCAAAGATTGAGGAGGTGTACGTATAATGGACGCTAGGGATATTTTGATTAGACCGCTTATCAGCGAACGTTCGACTGACCTCATGCAGGAAGGTAAATTTGTTTTCGTCGTCGACAAAAGCGCTAACAAAATTCAAATTGCGCAAGCTGTCAAAGAGATTTTTAACGTGACTGTTGAAGACGTCAACACCATGAACGTTAAGGGCAAGACTAAACGTCGCGGGCGCACGGTCGGCAAAACTAACAGCTACAAAAAGGCTATCGTCAAGCTCCGTGCAGGCGAAACTATAGAATACTTCAGCGCATAAATTTTAGATAAAGGAGGTAAAACGTAAGTGGGAATTAAATCTTTCAAGCCGTACACACCCGGACGCCGTCACATGACAGTTTCGACGTTCGAGGAAATTACGACAGATAAGCCCGAAAAATCGTTGCTTGCTCCGCTTAAAAAACACGGCGGCAGAAATCAGCAGGGACGTTTGACGGTTCGTCATCAAGGCGGCGGTCATAAGCGTCGCTATCGTATTATTGATTTTAAGCGCAACAAAGACGGCATTCCGGCAAAAGTTGCTACGATTGAATACGATCCTAATCGCAGTGCGCGTATTGCTTTGCTCCATTACGTTGACGGCGAAAAACGTTACATTATCGCGCCGAACGGTTTAAAAGTCGGTGATAAAGTTGAATCCGGCGCGGAAGCCGACATTAAGACTGGCAACGCTCTGCCGCTTAAAAATATCCCCGTCGGCACACTGATTCACAATATCGAAATGAAAATCGGCAAGGGCGGGCAACTCGTTCGCAGTGCAGGCGCGGCGGCTCAACTCATGGCTAAAGAGGGCAATTACGCAACAATTCGTATGCCGTCCGGCGAAGTTCGCAAAGTTCACATTAACTGCCGTGCAACTATCGGGCAAGTCGGCAATCTTGATCACGAAAATATTACAATCGGTAAGGCTGGACGTTCGCGCTGGTTGGGAATTCGCCCTGCCAATCGCGGCGTAGCCATGAACCCTGTAGACCATCCGCATGGCGGCGGTGAAGGTCGCTCGCCCGTCGGTCGTAAACACCCCGTTACTAAGTGGGGCAAATGCGCTATGGGTGCTAAGACTCGCAAGAAAAAAGCGTCCGATAAACTTATCGTTCGTCGACGCAAATAATCTCGGCGAAGGGAGGAAAATAATTTGTCAAGGTCTGTTAAGAAAGGACCGTTCGTGCAGGAAAAACTTTTGGCTAAAATTGAGGCACTCAACGCCGCCAATGATAAAAAAGTTATCCGTACGTGGTCGCGCAGTTCAACAATTCTTCCTGCATTCGTCGGACATACAATCGCCGTTCACGACGGCAGGAAACATGTTCCGGTTTACGTTACGGAAGATATGGTCGGGCACAAGCTCGGCGAATTCGCTCCTACTCGTACTTTCAAAGGGCACGCGGGCGAAGAACGCAAAACTTCGCTCAAATAAATTTACCGTCTGAAGAAAGGAGGAGTTGAAGTGGCAGAAGTCAAGGAAGCCAAAGCAATCGCCAAGTATGTAAGAATTGCGCCGCGCAAAGTTCGTATCGTCATGGATTTGATTCGCGGCAAAGAAGTTGCGGACGCCTTCGCGATTTTGAAGTTCACGCCTAAACGCGGTGCAACGCTGATTGAAAAAGTTCTCAAGAGTGCTGTTGCAAACGCGGAAAATAATTTCGATATGGATTCCGATAAACTTTTCATCTCGAAATGTTTTGTCGACGGCGGACCGACAATCAAGAGGTATCACCCGCGCTCGCGTGGGCAGGCGTTCAGCATTTTAAAACGCACCTCACATATTACGGTTGTCGTTAGCGAAAAGGCAGCCGAAGAATAATTTACAAAGGAGGGAAACGGTTTGGGTCAGAAGGTACATCCGCATGGAATACGCCTCGGCATAGTCAAGACGTGGGACGCGAAATGGTACGCAGATAAAGACTTCGCGACAAATCTTCACGAAGATATTAAAATCCGCAAAGCGATCAAAACCGATAAGCAATTGGCGTCGGCGGGCGTCTCGCGCATAGAGATTGAACGCTCGGAAAAACGCCTTAAACTTACAATTCACACTGCTAAACCTGGTATGGTTATCGGGCGCGGCGGCGCAGGCATTGAGGACATAAAAAATAAACTCAAGAAGCTCACCGATAAGCGCGTCGATATTAACATTATGGAGATTCGTCAGCCCGATTTGGACGCTTTACTTGTCGCAGAAAATATTGCGTCGCAGTTGGAACGCAGAATTGCTTTCCGTCGCGCAATGAAACAATCCGTCGGCAGAACAATGCGTCTGGGTGCTAAGGGAATTAAAATCGCTTGCAGTGGTCGTTTGGGTGGCGCAGAAATTGCCCGCAGTGAATCTTATCGCGAAGGCTCCATTCCTCTGCATACGCTCCGCGCAGATATTGATTACGGTTTTGCGGAGGCTAATACGACTTACGGGCGCATCGGAATTAAAGTTTGGATTTTCAAAGGCGAAATTCTCCCCGACAAAAAGGACAAGGGCGTCCGTCAAGCGGAAGGGAGTGACGCATAATGTTGATTCCGAAGAGGACAAAATACCGCAAACAATTTCGCGGTCGCATGAAGGGTAAAGCTAATCGCGGCAACACAATCGCGCACGGTCAATACGGCTTAGTAGCATTGGAGCCGGCCTGGATAACTAATCGTCAGATTGAGGCGGCTCGTATCGCAATGACACGTTATATCCGTCGCGGAGGTCAAGTCTGGATTAAAATTTTCCCCGACAAGCCCGTTACGGCAAAACCTGCTGAAACTCGTATGGGTTCCGGTAAAGGCTCGCCTGAATACTGGGTTGCAGTCGTTAAGCCGGGTCGCGTGCTGTTTGAAATGGCTGGCGTTCCCAAAGAAATTGCCGCAGAGGCTATGCGTCTCGCAGGTCACAAGCTCCCGATTAAAACTAAATTTATCGTCAGCGATCATCAAGGCGACGTATATGTTCCCGTCGTAAATGAAACTCTCGCCGATGCTAAAAAGGCGGCTCATGCGGCTTACGAACAAGAACACGCTCAAGAGGCGGCAACTGCTGAAGCTAAAGAAGGCGGTGAATCTCATGAAGGTTAATGAAATTCGTGATATGACGCCCGACGAACAGGCGGAAAAAATCAAATCACTCAAGGAAGAACTTTTTAACCTCCGCTTTCAACACGCTACGGGACAACTCGAAAATCCCATGCGCCTCCGCGAAGTAAAACGCTCAATCGCGCAAGTTAAAACCATTCAGCGCGAACGCGAACTCAATATCAGACAGTGAACGGAGGCGATAACGTGAGCGAAGAAAAACGCAATGAACGCAAAGTTCGTGTCGGCAAAGTCGTTAGCGATAAAATGGAAAAAACGATTGTCGTCGCGATTGAAGAACTCGTTCAACATAAACTCTATAAAAAATCCGTTAAGCGCACGGTAAAATTCAAAGCGCACGACAAAAACAACGAGGCTAAAGTCGGCGATAAAGTTTCCATTATGGAGACGCGCCCGCTGTCTAAGGAAAAACGTTGGCGGCTCGTCAAAATCGTCGAGAAGGCTAAGTAATTTTTTCGGGAAGGAGGTTAAAACGTGATTCAGCAACAGAGCAGATTGAACGTCGGCGACAATACCGGCGCAAAAGAAATCATGTGTATTCGCGTGCTCGGCGGCTCGTTCAGACGTTATGCCAATATCGGCGACATTATCGTTGCGTCGGTTAAATCGGCTACGCCTGGCGGTCAAGTCAAGAAAGGCGACGTTGTTAAAGCCGTTGTCGTTCGTAGCAAAAAAGGTTTGCGCCGCCCTGATGGTTCGTATATTCGTTTCGACGAAAATGCCGCAGTCATCATCAAAGAGGATAAAACCCCTCGCGGCACTCGTATTTTCGGACCCGTCGCCCGCGAACTCCGCGAAAAAGATTTCATGAAAATTATTTCACTCGCGCCGGAAGTTTTGTAAAAGAAAGGAGGTGCCGAGTTGTCACTGATTAAACTTCACGTCAAGAAGGGCGACACGGTCGTCGTCCTTTCGGGCAAAGACAAGGGCAAGCAGGGCAAAGTTATTAGCGCAATGCCTAAAGCCGGTAAAGTTGTCGTCGAGGGCGTCAACAAAGTTAAACGTCACAGCAAACCCAGCTTGAAAGTTCCGCAGGGTGGCATTATTACTAAGGAAATGCCCCTTCACGCTTGCAAAGTTCAGCTCGTTTGTCCCGCTTGCAATAAACCTACGCGCATTGGACATAAAGACGTTAACGGCAAAAATTCCCGCGTCTGCAAAAAATGCGGCGAGGTTATCGAATAATTTGTAAGGAGGTGGAAATATGAGCAGACTTTTGGATAAGTACAAAGATGAAGTTGTCGGCGCAATGACGAAAAAATTTTCCTACAAGAACGTCATGCAAGTACCGAAACTTGAAAAAATCGTAATCAATATGGCATGCGGCGACGCTGTCGGCAATGCTAAGGCTCTCGAATCGGCTATCGCTGATTTGACTACTATTGCCGGACAAAAACCCGTTATCACTCGCGCAAGAAAATCCCTTGCCGCTTGGAAACTTCGTACCGGTATGGCTATCGGTTGCAAAGTCACTCTGCGCGGTCGTCGCATGTATGAATTCCTCGATAAGTTTATGAATATCGCCCTGCCGCGTGTCCGTGACTTCCGCGGTGTAAGCAGAAAATCTTTCGACGGGCGCGGCAATTACGCGGTCGGCGTTAAAGAACAGCTCATCTTTCCTGAAATCGAATACGACAAGATTGATAAGATTCGCGGCATGGACATTATTATTGTAACGACGGCTAAAACCGACGAAGAGGCTAGAGAATTTCTCTCGCTTATGGGTATGCCGTTCGCTAACGCTTAAGGAAGTGATTATCAAATGGCGAAGAAAGCTTTAATCGAAAAGTGGAGCAAGGAACCGAAATTCTCAACCCGTAAGTACAACCGTTGCAAAATCTGCGGTAGACCGCACGGCTATATTCGTAAGTTTGAAATGTGCCGTATCTGTTTCCGCGTTCAAAGCTACGCCGGAGCAATTCCCGGTATTACAAAATCCAGTTGGTAAAATTTTTTAAACTTGAAAGGAGGATATCGGTTTCCTATGGCAATGACTGATCCTATTGCGGATATGCTCACGCGCATTCGCAATGCTAATTCTGTCTACCACGAGAAAGTGGAAATTCCCGGCTCGAAAATTAAAATCGCTATCGCGGACGTTCTCAAGCGGGAAGGCTACATTAAAGATTACAGTTTCGCAGAGGACAACAAGCAGGGCATTTTGACTGTCAAGCTTAAATACGGTCCCGAACGCGAAAAAGTTATCACGGGCATTAAGCGCATCTCCAGACCAGGACTTCGTCAATACACCAAGAGGAAAGACCTTCCTCGCGTACTCGGCGGGCTTGGTATCGCGATTATCTCAACTTCGCAGGGCATTATGAGCGATAAACAAGCTCGTAAGGCAGGACTTGGCGGCGAGGTTATCGCTTACGTCTGGTAAAAAATTTTTGGAGGTGCTGACATGTCTCGAATTGGAAGAGCACCGATACATATTCCCGCCGGCGTCACCGTAAGTGTCGGCGAAGATAATCTGGTGCATGTCAAAGGTCCCAAGGGCGAATTGTCCCGCAAGATCTCCACGGAAATGAAAATAAGCATTGAGGACGGCGTCTTGACGGTGGCACGCCCCTCGGACGATAAAACGCATAGAAGTTTGCATGGCTTAAGTCGCACGCTGATTAACAATATGGTCGTCGGCGTAACTCAAGGCTTTACCAAAAATCTTGAGATTGCCGGCGTCGGCTATCGTGCGGCTAAGCAGGGCAAGAATTTGAACTTGTCGCTCGGCTACTCCCACCCCGTGATTATTGAGCCGCCTGCAGGCATTACGCTTGACGCTCCAACGGCTACAACGATAACTGTTCACGGCATAGATAAGGAACTCGTCGGCGCGGTTGCGGCAAATATTCGCGGCTGGCGTGAACCTGAACCCTACAAGGGCAAGGGCATTAAATACGCGGGCGAACATATCCGCCGCAAGGAAGGTAAAGCTGGCGCGAAGGGCAAGAAGTAATTCGGAGGCATAATCATGAACATTGAACACGTTGCCATATACGTAAACAATTTGGAAGTCGAAAAAGAATTCTTCGTGAAATATTTCGGCGCGAAGGCTACCGAGAAATATACCAACTTTCAAGGCGACTTCACCAGTTATTTCCTTACTTTTGACAACGGCTCGCGTTTTGAAATTATGCATCGCACCGGTATGTTTGACCCCAAGAAAGAAAAATATCGTTCCGGTTATCATCACATTGCAATTAACGTTGGCGATAAAAAAGATGTCGACGCGATTACAAGTAAATTGGAAGATGACGGAATGGTTATCATGGTTGCTCCGCGCAAAACAGGTGACGGCTACTATGCAAGTATCGTGACCGACCCCGAAGGCAACGAGATTGAACTTCTCGCGGGCAACTTCGGCAACTGAATTTCTTTTTGACAAAACGGAGGTATAATCATGAGAATCGACCACGTTGCCATGTACGTTAATGACTTGGAGGCGGAGAAAGATTTCTTCGTCAAATACTTCAACGCAAAAGCAGGTTCCAAATACAGCAACTTCCGCAATGACTTCAGCAATTACTTTCTTAGTTTTGCCGATGGCTCACGCCTCGAAATTATGACGCGCACCAGCTCGGCTGACCCGAAGAAAGACCGCTATCGCACGGGTTATCATCACCTTGCAATTTGCGTTGGCGACCGCAAGGACGTTGACGACATGATGAAGAAATTCGACGCAGACGGCGTTATCGTTGTTAGCGGCGCACGCACGACTGGAGACGGCTATTATGAGGCTGTTGTCGTCGACCCCGAAGGCAACGAGATTGAAGTTATCGCGGAGCATGACGATTTCCGTGATTGATTAATTCGATTTAAGATTTTTACGGCGAAGGAGGAGTACGGAGTGCTTCTTAAGGCAGATAAAAACGAAACTCGCCAAAAGAGACATTTGCGCGTTCGCAATCGCGTGGCGGGCACGGCTGAGCGTCCGCGCTTGAATGTGTTCCGCTCTCTCAAGCATATTTACGCGCAAGTCATCGACGACGATAAAGGCATGACACTCGCGGCAGCAAGCTCCCTTGATAAGGACTTCGAGGGCACTGGCGGCAACATTGCGGCGGCTAAAGCTGTCGGCGCGGCGATTGCCAAAAAGGCTCTCGAAAAAGGTATCAGCGAGGTCGTCTTTGATCGCGGCGGATATATCTATCATGGGCGCGTTGCGGCATTGGCTCAGGCGGCTCGTGAGGGCGGACTTAAATTTTAAAAGAGGGAGGTTGAACTAATGCCCCGAAATGAAACTGAAACTCCCGAATTCGAGGAGAAGGTTGTTTTTATAAATCGTGTCGCTAAAGTTGTTAAAGGCGGTCGCAGATTTTCATTCAGCGCGTTGGTCGTCGTCGGCAACAAAAACGGCAAAGTCGGCGTCGGACTCGGTAAAGCGGCTGAAGTTCCCGAAGCGATTCGCAAGGGCGTCGACGATGCTAAGAAAAATTTAATCGAGGTTGCTCTTAAAGAGCGTTCAATACCTCACGGCGTAGTTGGCGTATTCGGCGCAGGTAGAGTTATGTTGCGTCCTGCGTCCAAAGGTACCGGCGTTATCGCGGGCGGTCCTGCTCGTGCGGTGCTTGAACTCGCCGGCGTCCACGACATATTGACTAAATCTCTCGGCTCGTCCAATCCCAATAATATGGTGCGTGCGACGCTTGAGGGTTTGAAAATGTTAAAGCGTGCGGAAGTTGTCGCCGAATTGCGCGGCAAAACTGTTGCGGAGCTTTTTAACTAAGGAGGGTCGACACGTGGCTAAATTGAAAATCACATTGGTCAGAAGCGTAATCGGTCGTCCCGAAACTCAACGCAGAACAGTCCGTTCGCTCGGTTTGCGCAAATTAAATTCCTTTTCGATACTGCCCGATTCCCCGACGATCCGCGGACAAATTCACAAAGTTGAACATCTCGTGAAGGTCGAGGAAGTCGCAGAAGAGGCTAAGGTTGCACTTGAAAAATAAATCGAAAGGGGGTTTAGCTGATGAAATTGCACGAACTTAAACCTGCGGAAGGTGCTCGCAAAGATAAAACACGTTTGGGACGTGGCACGGGTTCCGGTTGCGGTAAAACGTCGGGGCGCGGCCACAAAGGCCAGAAGTCTCGTAGCGGCGGCGGCGTTCGTCCGGGCTTTGAAGGCGGGCAGATGCCGATTTATCGTCGCTTGCCCAAACGCGGTTTCAAAAATATTTGGCGCAATGAATATGCTGAAGTCAACGTCGCGACGCTCAACATTTTTGACGACGATACGACAGTTGACGCGGTCGCGCTTGTCGAAATTGGTATCCTTAAAAATGTCCTTGACGGCGTGAGGATTCTCGGCGACGGCGAATTGACTAAAAAATTGAACGTTAAAGCGCAGGGGTTCACGAAGACGGCTATTAAAAAGATTGAGGCTGTCGGCGGGACGGCTGAGGTGATTTAAAGTGCTGTCGGCTCTGTCAAATATCTTTAAGATTCCTGAGCTAAGGCAGCGAATAATTTTTACGCTGATAATGTTTGCAGTGTTCCGCATGGGCACGCACATTCCCGTACCTGGAGTAGATCCGACGGCTATCGAACAGCTCTTTAATAACGGGAGTTTGTTCGGGCTGTTGGATTTATTCTCCGGCGGCGCGTTCAGCAAATTTTCTATCTTCGCAATGAGTATAACGCCATATATCAACGCGGCGATTATCATGCAACTTTTGACGGTCGTTATCCCGACTTTGGAGCAATGGTCAAAGGAAGGCGCGGAAGGTCACAAGAAAACTACGCGAGTTACCAGAAAGTTGACAGTCGTATTAGCATTTGCGCAAGCAATCGGTATGTCAATCGGCTTGAAAGCGGCAATTCTTAATCCAAACCCCGTAAATATTTTGATAATCGCGATAACGTTGACGGCAGGGACAACGCTTTTAATGTGGATAGGCGAACAGATAACCGCGCAGGGCGTTGGCAACGGCATATCGTTAATAATCTTCGCGGGAATTGTGGCGGCATTACCTAAGAATTTGGCGACGATTTATCAATACGTTCAAGCGGGCACAATAAATTATTTCAGCGTCGTATTGTTCGCGATAATCGCGCTGGCAATGATTGTGTTCGTTATCTACGTCGAGGCGGCTTTACGTCGAATTCCGATAACCTACGCAAAAAGAGTTGTCGGAGCTAGGGCTTATGGCGGACATCAGAGCCACTTGCCGTTGAAAGTAAATCCCGCAGGTGTCATTCCGATAATTTTTGCGTCGTCAGTGCTAATGTTCCCGATAACGGTTGTGCAGTTCATTGACAATCCGACGATACAAAAATTGGCGGCTTATCTGCAATGGGGGACGCCGCTTCAAACTTCAATCTACGTCGTGTTAATAATTTTCTTTACGTATTTTTATACGGCGGTCACGGTGAAGATACCGGATATGGCGGACAACCTCAAAAAATACGGCGCGTTCATACCGGGAATAAGACCCGGACAACCGACGGCGGATTATGTGGACTATGTGCTGACAAGATTGGTAACGGCGGGTTCGTTGTATTTGGCGTTTATTGCGGTGTTGCCGAATTTGATAGGCGGAGCAACTCACATTCAAGGCGTATATTTCGGAGGGACGGCGTTATTGATTGTCGTAAGCGTCGCGCTCCACACAATGAAACAAATCGAAGCGATGGTCGTTATGCGGCACTATGAAGGCTTCATGAAATAAATTTTGGAGGAAACCAAAATGCAGTTACTGATGATGGGGCCTCCCGGTGCCGGCAAAGGTACGCAGGCGGCTAAACTCGTAAAAAATTTTTCAATCCCGCAAATTTCAACGGGCGACATGTTCAGAGCGGCGGTTAAGGAAGGAACGGAACTTGGCAAGGCGGCTAAAGCTTGCATGGACGCGGGCAAACTCGTTCCCGACGAAATTACAATCGGTATCGTTCGCGAGCGGTTGGCTAAAGACGATTGCAAGAACGGCTTTATCCTCGACGGATTCCCGCGCACAGTTGAACAGGCAGACGCACTTAATAAAATTCTCGACGAACTCGGCAAGAAAATTACTTGCGTGTTGAATATAAATGTTCCGTCGGAATATCTGATTGAACGTGCGGTTGGGCGTCGGCTTTGCAGGAAATGCGGCGCAACTTACCACGTGAAGTTTCACCCGCCCAAAGGTGACACTTGCGACGAATGCGGCGGCGAACTTTATCAACGCGCTGATGACAACGAGGCGACTATGAAAAATCGTCTTAGTGCTTATGAGGCGTCGACTCGTCCGTTGATTGATTATTATAAAAATGCGGGCGTTTATACCGAAATTGACGGCAGACAACCCATTGACAAAGTCACCGAAGATCTCGTTAGCGTTTTGACCTCGGTGCAGGATTAATCCGGAGGAGACAATCATGTCAAAACAAGACGTTATCGAAGTCGAGGGCAAAGTTTTGGAGGCTCTGCCAAATGCAATGTTTCAAGTCGAGTTGTCTAATGGACATAAAGTCTTAGCTCACGTGTCGGGGAAAATCCGCATGAACTTTATCCGAATTCTTCCTGGCGACAAAGTTACGATTGAGCTTACGCCTTACGACTTGACACGCGGCAGAATTACTTATCGTTTTAAATAACTATAGACAATAATTAGAAAACGTGGTACATTATCGAATCGTTTAGGAGGCGGGCATTATGAAAGTTAGACCGTCAGTTAAAAAGTTGTGTGACAAATGCAAAATCATCAAGCGCAAAGGGCGCGTTATGGTTATATGCGAAAATC
>CAMJRX010000021.1 GCA_946408355.1 uncultured Selenomonadales bacterium | reverse complement strand
CCGCTGATTATGACGGGGCAAATCGGAACTATGGCTTGCCTTTGCGCAATCGGTATCGCGTCGAATGTTTTTGACGGTTCAGCCTCGTTGCCTTACGTCGTCCTGTGCTTAACTGTCACGTTCCTTTTCTTCCAGCAAGGATTCTTGTCCCCTGTCACGTGGCTTTTGCTCTCCGAGCTTTTCCCTGTAAGATTGCGCGGTATGGGCATGGGTTGCGCGGTTCTGTGCTTGTGGGTTACTAACTTCTTTATCGGTTTCTTCTTCCCGCAATTACTCTTCAGTTTCGGACTTTCTGCAACGTTCTTTATCTTCGCGGGCGTTGGCTTACTCGGTTTGCTGTTTGTTATCAAGTTCGTGCCTGAAACTCGCGGTCGTTCCCTTGAGCAAATCGAACGCGACTTCCGTAATTACGACAAGAATTAATTTTTCATAACGGCTTTACAAAGTGATTGGCAGTTGGAATTTTCTAATCGCTAATCACTTTTAACTAACTACTAAATTAGGAGGGTTTTGAATGGCTAAAATTAAACTTGGTATTGCGCCGATTGCTTGGACGAATGATGATATGCCCGATCTCGGCAAAGAAAACACTTTTGAACAATGCGTCAGCGAAATGGCGTTGGCGGGTTTCACTGGTTGCGAAGTTGGCGGCAAATATCCTAAAGATACCGCCGTCCTCAAAAAGGCTCTCGACCTGCGCGGCATGAGCATTGCCTCTGCGTGGTTTAGCTCCTTCCTGCTCACTCAACCTTACGAGCAAGTCGAAAAAGATTTCATTGCGCACTGCGAATTCCTGCACACTATGGGCGCAAAGTTCTGCAACGTCGCTGAACAGGGCAACAGCATTCAAGGCAAGTTCGATAAAGCTGTTTTCGCCGATAAGCCATATAACACTGAAGAACAATGGAAACTTTTAACCGAAGGCTTGAACAAACTCGGCGCAACCGCTAAGAAAATCGGCTTGACTATGACTTATCATCACCATATGGGTACGGGCGTCCAGACTACGGAAGAAATTGATAGATTAATGGCTGAAACCGACCCCGAACTCGTTTGGCTCCTCTATGATACCGGTCATCTCGTTTGCTCCGGCGAAGATTATCTCGCAATCCTCAAAAAATATCTCCCGCGTATTCGCCATATCCACTTAAAAGACGTTCGCATGGAAATTCGCAACAAAGTTAAGGCTGAAAATATGTGTTTCCTTGACGGCGTCCGCGCAGGTATGTTTACTGTTCCCGGCGACGGCGACGTTGACTTTGAGCCGATTTTTGACATTGTTAACGCAAGCGATTATGACGGCTGGTATATCGTTGAGGCTGAACAGGATCCCGCTAAAGCCAATCCGTTTGAATACGCGCTTAAGGCTCGCAAATATATTCGTGATAAAGCCCACATCTGATTTAAAGTTTATTTCAATAAATAAAATTTACCCGTCAAAACGACGGGGATTTTTTTTGCAAGAAATTATAGTTTCGTCTGATTAAACTTCGCCGCTTGCTATAAAAAACGCAAAAATTTTTTAGGACAAATTGCAACAAAAATTTATAATAGTTCAAATAGCTAAGGGGCGATTAAAATGTTGCAGTATTTTGTCGAACGAAATTATAAATCGGTTTTCGGCAGAGGTTATACGCCACGCCTCGAATATATTTGCAATGTCGGGGCTGACGTGACAACCATGCCGCGCAGTATGCATGAACATAAAAATCTTGCCGAAATTCTTTTAATAGACGACGGTGCGGGAATTTTTATTATCGACGGCGAACGCTACACCGCTAAAAAAGGCGATTTGATTCTTTACAACAGCGGCACTGTTCACGACGAATTCGGCGGCTCCGGCAACGACCTTTCAAGTTATTGTGTCGCGATTAGTAGCTTGAAACTCGCTAATCTTCCCGTAAATAAAATTCTTCCCGACGAATACTCTCCGATTATGCCAAGTGGTGAATATTTTGACGAGCTGTTGAATATTTTCAGGGCGATTGAGCGCGAAAGTTATCGTCCGAGTGGCGCAGAGACCGCCAATTATCTTGCGTTGGCTCTTGTTGCAAAAATTTGTACAATGTTTGAAACTCACGGGTTGCCGCGCAGGGAAAAAATTCCGTCAATCAGCCGACGCGCAAAAGATTTTATCGACGAACACTACACGGAAAATATTAAGCTCGAAGATATTGCCAACGCCGTCTGCACCAACGTTTACAACCTGTCGAAAGTTTTTAAAGCGGAAATCGCTATTTCGCCCATGCGCTACGTTGTCCTGCGACGAATCGGCGAGGCGCAAAATCTTTTAATCAACACCGACATGACAATTACTCGAATCGCATTGAGCGTCGGCTATAACAACTCGAATTATTTCCAAAATGTCTTCAAAGATTTTATGCAGATGACGCCAAAAGAATATCGCAAGCGTTGGACGAAATAAACTTCTGCCGCATTGACAGGAATTTTTTTTAGGTATGATTAAATTGCATTTAACTTTATAAAGGAGGCAATAAAATTTGGATAGCATAACAAAATTACGTAGCAAGCTTGCTGAAGCAGAAGATATTCTACAATACGTTTCCAAAGAATTGTAAGGCTACTCGACGAAAGACGCGGAGGAACATTTAAATTTTGCGGAACTGAAATTGCGCGGCGAGCAATATTCTTTTTACGAACACCCACTGACGGGCAAACCTTTTCGCGACGATTATCTTGCGCTAATGATTTATCTGATTTCGCTTGGCGGAAAGAAAGAGGAAGGCTGGACAGTGCTTTATCGGATTGCCGCCGGTTGCGATTATCAAGGCGAGTTGCAGAACCTCACGACTGACGCGATGACTTTTACAGAAGAGCGGCTCAGCGACCTCATTCGCGAAATTTACTCGGCGGAGCTTGCAAATATCTTTGCTATTGATTCGCTCATGATAAGTCATCACATGGGCGCGGACGACGCTCAATTAAAATTCCTTGCGGGCGTCTATGAACTGCTGAAACTCGACAATGGCTTTCTGACGGAGGCAATGGAATTTGTTAAAGTTCTCGACGCGACATATTGGGACAATCCCGCCGGCAAGAGCAATACTTGGACAGTTCTAACGGCTAAAGATATTGCGACTTATATTGGCGGAACTCCTGCCGCGTCTTTAAGCGAGGCGGCGAACCTCAAGAAAAAATCGTGTCATTATCCTAAACGCCACGCACACAGGCTCAAATATCCTCTTGCTCGACGAGTGGAAACCCAACGAAATTCTTTTCTTGAATTGTCGCTTTGAAAATTGCGGCGGCATTTACTCGGCTAACAAGGTCGTTAAATTTCTCAGCTGTTCCTTCGAGCAAAGCACTTTTAAACGCCGCAGGTTTGATCCTCCTTACTCTTCGATGAGCAATCAACATTACAACCTTTTATATTACACATGGACAACGGGCGGCACACGCTATCAGGAACTTTATCATTTTGAAAACGCCTCATTTGCAAATTGCACTTTCAAACATTTCAATGACGTGACGTCCTTTCTGTACCTGGGAAGCGGTTTGGTTCATGGTTGTACTTTTGAAGACATTCGGCAATACCCCGGTTGTTACGTGGTATTTACCATAAACAACTCCTGCGTTTCAAATTGCCGCTTTAAGGAATGTTACAATTCACTCGAAAATTTCAACGGCAATTTCGATTTTTCTAATCGCGGTGAGAAGTACAGAAGCTGTATGATTTTATCCGCCAATACGCTTTGGAAAGCTAATAGGTTTGTTAATTGTACCAACTGCTTTAATCTAGGACATTTCGATTATTATTTATATGGTTATGTTTTATTGCCGGACAAGGAATCCCGTTGCAACGATTGCTCTTTTGACAATGTAACTACCATAATTAAACGACATCATAGTAGTTATAGCAGAGATTATTGGGAAGACTGCACCGAAACTTCTATCATAGGTTTGCACGACAGCTCGGAAAAAAACAACGAAGGGGCAACCATTTCAATCGTCGACACAATAAGTTTATTAAAAGGCAGGATGTAATATGGCAATTCATTTTAAAGAGACCGATAAAACTTTTGGCGCGATTCAAGCTTTGTTGGAGCGCGAAGAAAATATCGCTGAACAGATTCGAGCTTACGACAGCGGCGACGCCAATGCCGTCCTCAAACTCCGTGACGAACTCAAGCGCAGTTGGGAGGATTTTTCGGGTGAGGAGCGCAAACTCAATATCGCGGTCGTCGGACGTGTCAAAGCCGGTAAGTCAACCTTCCTCAACACAATTATTTTCAGTGGCAAACACATTCTGCCCGAAGCTTTCACGCCCAAAACCGCCACGCTTACTAAAATCGAATACGCCAAAGAAAATTCCCTTGAGGTCGAATGCTACAGCGGCGAAGATTGGCAAGCTATCGAGCGGAACGCAAATTCCAACGTCGAAAGTGACGAGGCACGCGCCGCCCGTGAACTCGTTCAAGCTGTCCGCAATAAAAATGTCGAACCCGCCGAAGTCACGGCAAGAGGACATGACGTTGAAAAATTTACTTCGGACGACGAATTTACTGGCAGACTCAATCGCTATGTCGGCGAGGATGGCGAATTTACTCCGCTCGTCAAATGCGTCACGCTCAAAATCAACAAGCCCGAACTCGAAGGAATTTCTATCATCGATACGCCGGGACTTAATGACCCCGTAATTTCCCGCACTCAAAAGACAAGAGATTTTCTCGGTCTCTGTGACGTGGTCTTCTTCCTCAGTCCCGCATCACAATTTCTTGACCAAAACGATGTTAATCTGCTTAAAGCACAGTTGCCGCAAAAAAGCGTTGCCGGATTGGTTTTGATTTGTAGCAGATTCGATAACGGCTTGACTGATGTTATCTACGACACCGACAGTTTGAATGAGGCAATCAGCGAAACGAAAAGTAAATTGCGGAATCAAGCAAAGAAAGTTTTCACCAAGCAAATTGCCGAATACGAGAAAATTGGAAACCGCGACATTGCCAAAATCCTCACCGAATGTCAATCACCTATTTTCCTCTCTTCGCTGTTCCACAATATGATTGGCAAAAATCGTTCTGAGTACACTTCAGCGGAAGAAAATGCTTTCGACAATCTCAGCTATCATGAAGACTTAACCGACGACATGCTCGCGACGATTGGCGATATTAACCCTGTGCAATCCCGTTTGCAAGAAGTTATCACTCAAAAAGATTTTACGCTCGCTAAAAAAGCCGCAAGATTTGTACCACTTGCTCAAAGAAATCTTAGCCAATGTCTTAATGACATTAAAACTGCCGCTAACCATAAATACAATCAACTTGCCAACAACGATAAGGCGGAAATTGAATGTCAACAACGCGCTGTCGGTTCGAGAATCAACAATATTCAAAGTCGGCTTGAAGAATATTTTGGCGAAGTCTATTCTAAAATGGAGCATGTGAAGCTGGAAATATTGACTGCTCTGCGTCGTTCCAGTCACGACTACTCGGCACTTGCTACCAAAACCGGCGTTGAAGTCAATGTTAAATCTTTCCGTGTCAGTGATTCAAAATGGTACAATCCGTTGACTTGGGGAAGTTCTCATAAAGAATATTACACTTACGAGACACGTTACACTTACATTGACGCCAATGACGCCCTTGAAAACATTCGCAATTATGCCCGCGAATCTGCCTCTTCCATTGAATCGGGATTTGTCGAAGCCGCCAATTTATTAGCTCTCAAAAACAGACTTCTCAAGCTTATTACTGATTCTTTTGATGTTTCCGATGAATCTTTTGACCCTGCTTACTTCAGATTGCTTGCCGAAAGGACACTCAACCAAATTGACTTTCCCGTTATCAAAATTGACGTAGAAGAGCCTTTGGCTAAAATTTCAAGCAAATTCTCTGGCGAAGTTCGTGATTCTTCTGCGCGTTCCCAAATTCAAAAAGATTTATCTGAAATCATAGCTAACCTCTTTAACATTATTAGCGACAAATTCACCAACGAAATCACAAAATTCAAAGAGCAACTCAATTCAATCAAAGAGAATTTCGCAGAACATCTTCTAACCGACATAAATAAAGAATTTGAAGAGCTAAAATCTGCTTATGTAGACAAAGAAAACAACATTTGTCGTTTAGAGAATTACATTTACCTTATTAACAAATTAGATTGAAGAGGATATAAATTTTTTTACTTGAAACGAATTAAAGTTTAAGTTCATGCAGCTGTAGACGAAGCTAAATTCACGCTCACGGTTAATAAGTTGCATTTTCAGCTTGAACCAAATGAAAGCTAACTGCGTATATTGCTAAAGTCTTGGTAGTATAAAATGGATTGTGTAAGAAGGAGAGCACAATCCATTTTTTGATATAGGAGCAAGAAGAGATGAAAAGAAAAAATCGAGACACACTCGGCAGAAGAATTCATTATTGCCGAGTACAAGCCTAAAAGTGTCGCCCAAATGCAAGCGGCTCTAAAAGAAGTCTTTGGACCGATGTTTGAGGCTATGCTTAACGGCGTTTTGGCAAGGTGACAAAACGCGGCGCTTTTCCTAATGACTATTCCGTTTTCAAATTGCTTTATCTTAGAGTAGTAGAGTTGCAAAAAAATTGGGCAGATCGTCCGATTGCCAACTGGTCGCTCGGAAAGCAATCAGTTGCTCTTGAACGACCGCCTCGCTTCACTCTTCGACAAATTCGATCGCTAATTTTTCCTACTTACACAATCGGCCTTGTCGACTTTGGAGCCGGTAACAGTTGTTCGATTATTTCTCGTTGCGCTTTTGTAAGGCAGTAGCGTTCGTGGTAAAATGAGTTTGACATAAGCACTTTCCTTTGGAGAATTTTTCAAATTCATTTTACCAAAGATTTTGCTTGTGTTTTATCTGCGTCACTTTACCAACACGCTCTAGAAAATTTTTTTGTACAAAGTTAACGAGCTGTGATATTATTGCGGAAAAATTTTTTGTGGAAGAATAACCAAATGAAAATTCTAGTGATAAATTTAATGCACTTGGGCGATTTGATGTTGGTGACGCCGGTTTTAACGACGCTAAGAAAAAATTTTCCAACGGCGCATATCGCATTGCTTGCCGATAAAAAACTTGCCGACCTCGTGCAACTCAACAAAAATCTCGACGATTGCATTCTGATTGATAAAAAGGGCGTTGACAACCACTTGCCGAGCTTTATTAAATTTATTTTTAAAATCCGAGCAGAGAAATTCGACCTCGTGATAAATCTGCATAGAAACGAACGGGCAAGTGCATTGGCGGCATTCAGCGGAGCAAAAAAAATTGTTGGCTATAGCAAGCCTGGTTTTTCGCACCTGTTTGATAAAGTTTTGCCGAATCCCTCCGTCGCACGCCACATTAAGCACGGCTTTAAAACGGAATATTTGCCTGGTACTCAACATCAAGTTCATTCGCACTTTGACGTTTTGCGCGAGGCTTGTGGCGTGGAGAAAATTTTTGACAACGGCTTGGAAATGTGGATAAGCGACGCCACCTCGCGTGAGGCTGATAAAATTTTCCGTGACAATTTCGGAGATAAAAAAGTCGTTGCGTTCAATATCGGAGCGAGCTGGTTGACTAAACGTTGGCTTGATTCTTACTTTGCTGAATGTGCTGATATTTTAATCGAGCGCGGCTACGGAATTGCGTTTTTGGGCGGAACTATGGATAAGGAAATCGTTTTAACTTGCGTGGAGAAAATGCGCCACAAGGATAGCGACCGATTAAAAATTTTTACCGGCGAATTTTCTTTAGCGATACTTGCGGGTTTTCTGGATAATTGCGTTTTGTTTTTAACAACGGATTCAGGTCCAATGCATATCGGCGTTGCGCGAAATATCCCGATTGTCACGATGTTTGGAGCGTCGCCAGTGCCAGGTTTTTATCCATATGACGCCAAAGATATTTTGATTAAGACGCCGGAGCCGTGTCACCCGTGTGGCAGACATATTTGTCCGAAAAGCGGCGACGATAATCTTGCTTGCATGAAAAAAATTTCCGTCGCAATCGTTATGAAATATGCTTTTGAACTTTTAGAAACTTACGGCGAGCCTGCAAAAAAAATTTCTCGCGTTCACGGGGCGTATCAGTGCCGAGTTATCGATTTGTCGAAGAAAATTTTTTGAGGATTGTTAAAGCGGCGGCGTTGTGCTAAAATTTATACAAAAAATTTTTGGGAAGGCGGAGACTTATGATTGATAATTATTACGATACCCTTGCCCAACGAGCGACGACTGACGAGGAGGCTTTCGAGGAGCTGTACAAACATTTTTTTCCACGAGTGTATAATTTTATTTATGCGCGGCTGAAAAATTCTGCGGACGCCGACGACGTGACGAGTACAACTTTCTTGAAAATGAACGAGAACCTTGAAAGTTACAATCCTGAACGCGCCGCTTTCTCGACGTGGCTTTTTAGAATTGCGAACAACGCGATAATCGACCAAACGCGCCATATCGACAGAAATAAAGAAACCGAGTGGGAAGAATTCTTCGACCCTGCCGCGCCTGAACATGAGGAGCCCGAACGTCAAATGATTAACAGCGAAACTAGTCGTGGACTTTTGGCGGCATTGGATAAACTCAACGAGCGCGAACGCCGAATTATTGAGCTTAGGTATTGGGGCGAACAGGACACGCGCACAATCGCCGAAATTTTATCCATGAGTGAGAGCAATGTTCGTGTCACACTGTACCGCACGCTCGGCAAGCTGAAAAATATTTTGGGCGACAGGGATTAAAAAAATTTTTTTGGAAGCTGTAACAAATTCTGTTTTGCAACGTATAAGACATAGAAAATTTTGGAGAGTGATTGACATGACAATCGAGGACAGATTTGAGCAAACAGATTTTTCGCAGTTCAGCAAAATCAAGGACAGTCTTTTATTCAGATTGAAACTTCGCCGCCGGGCAATCAACGAAGAGATGTCGCTTGATGAACTCGACATGGTAGCGGCGGCTAGCAATCCGAACATAAAAAACGACATTAATAAATATCCACCGCGTAAATAAAAAATTAGTCCCTGCAAAATCGCGGGGAATTTTTTTTGGAAGCTGTAACAAATTCTGTTTTGCAACGTATAAGACATAGAAAATTTTGGAGAGTGATTGACATGACAATCGAGGACAGATTTGAGCAAACAGATTTTTCGCAGTTCAGCAAAATCAAAGACAGTCTTTTATTCAGATTGAAACTTCGCCGCCGGACAATCAACGAAGAGATGTCGCTTGATGAACTCGACCAAGTGGCGGCGGCCGGCAATCCGAACATAAAAACCGACGTTAATAAATATCCACCTCGTTAATAAAAAATTAGCCCCTGCAAAATCGCGGGGTTTTTTTATTTATTAAACGTTTCGATGATTTTTTTATTTTTCAAACGGCTCGTCGGATTCTTTTGGTTGCTCGTCGTAGTTGTTATCAACTGTTGCCGCCTCTAAAGATTTTGGCGAAGATTTGCCGGATTGTTCAGCCTCAGCGTAGAGGAGCGCGTCAATTTCGACGGGAACGCCCATTGCTTTTTCCAGTTGAGCGCGGCTCGTGCTGTAGTTGTAAAGCGCAGTGTAATAATTGTTGCGCGTCTCGACAACTTTTTCTTGCGCGTTCATGACGTTTAAGTTGGTGTCGACGCCCTCGACGTAACGAATCTGCGCGATTGCAAATTCTTCCTCTGCCTTGTCGACGGCGGCAGATGTAACTCTAATATTTTTTTCCGCTATTTTCAGGGCGATATACGCGCTGTGAACTTCAAGCTGAATCGTTTCAATCTGCTGTTGGGCGATTGATTCGGCTCTGCGTTCGGCGGCTTTAGCTTGATTAACTTGCGCACTGGTAACGCCGTTATCAAAAATATTCCACCGCATTTGCAAGCCGACTGCCCATTGCTCGGCGTTGTGATTCGCCCCAAAAACATTTTCGCCTGACATGCTCCCTTGCACGATGGCATCGACATTAGGACGATAACCGCTTTTTGCGGCGGCAGTTTGCGCTTGAGCTTGTTTGACGGCGTAAACTGCGGCAATGCCATCGGGACGGTGAGCCAATGCATATTCAAGACAAGTGTCCTCGCTCAAATCGTATTTAACAAAATCAATCTTATCACTTGCGGCAATTTCGGTGTTGACGGGCAAACCGATTACGTTATTTAGCCGAGCAACTGCGGTTTGATAATTGCCCTGCGCGGTGTTCAAACTTTGTTGGCTGTTGGCAAGCTGAACATCTGTCGCAAGCACGTCTGACTTAGCAACAGTGCCGACCTCGTATTGAATGGAAACTGTACGCAAATGTTCTTTTAAAAGTTGAACCGCCTCTTCTTGAACGTTAACCAACGCCGCTTGCTGAAGTACTTGATAATAAGCCTGCGCGGCTTGATACTTAACTTGTTGACGAGAATTTTCCAACGTTAAATCTGCCGCGTTCAAAGCATAGCGAGCATTTTTGCGCTGATTTTCCAATCGCCCGCCTGAATACAAAGACATTGACAAATTCGCGCTGTTGTAATTTTCGTTTTCGTAGGAGGGATAGAGGCTCATATTTACATCATAACCTTGTTTTTTATAGCCTAACATTTCGTCATGCCGATCACGTCGACCGCTATTGCGATAATATCTGCCGCCAATGCGAGTAAGTGTTGACGACCAACTGAGTTGCGGACCGGAAGCCCTGCGCGTAGCTGACAAATTCCAACGCGCCGCTTCTCTATCTTCCTCCGATTGTTCGATTAGGCGATTGTTTTGCAAGGCAAGTGTTATCGCCTCGTCAAGCGTTAAAGTCATGCCTTCGGCGGCAAATGTCGTATTCGTGGAAAGGAGAATTGCCGCCAAAGTTGCTAAAAATTTTTTCATGCTAAATCCTCCTCAAGCTGTCTGACGTTTAACCAGATTAGCAAAAATGCCGCCGCGAGCAACGAGTTCATCAAAGCCGCCGCTCTCGACAATCCTGCCCGCGTCCATAACTAAAATCCTGTCGCAATTTCTAATCGTCGATAATCTGTGCGCAACAATAATTCGCGTCGCGTGTAGATTATCCAAGCTGTTTGTGACGATTGCTTGAGTGCGATTATCCAGCGCGGAAGTAGCCTCGTCGAAAATTAAAATCGCGGGCTTAGTGACAAGTGCACGGGCGATTAAAATTCTCTGACGTTGCCCGCCGCTGATATTTGTACTGCCCTCGCTGATAACAGTCTGCATACCCATTGGCATCATCGCAATATCCATAGCAATACCCGCCGCTTCAGCCGCCTCCCAAGCGTCCTCTTGCGTTAAAGCATTTGTGCCGATTATGTTCGTGAAAATATCGCCCTGCATAAGCTGACCATTTTGGAGCACGACGCCCATTTGAGTTCGCACGCTCGGCAAATTTAAATCGGCGAGGTCTTGACCGTCAAAATAAATCGAACCTTTGCGCGGCGTTTCAAATCCTAACAAAAGTCTTACTAACGTCGACTTGCCGCAACCTGAACGCCCGACAATAGCAACATTTTCGCCCGCCGCAATTTTAAAATTTATGTCGTGTAAAACGTCGCGCCCCTCCGTGTAGCCAAATGTCAAGTTGTTAACTTCAATCGCGCCGCTCAAAATTCCGGAGTCTGCTTTATCGCCGACACTTTCTGGAACTTCTTTAAGAATCGGGCGCAAGTTTTCAATATGCGGCTGAATCGCAAAGTATTGACCGACGAGCGGAATAATTCCGTTCAACGTGGCATTAAAACTGCTGAACGCGGCTTGAAATGCGATAAACTGCGCGTAGCTGATACCTTGAATTTGCTGACCGTTGGGACCTACCTCGTTCATGCCGTAAACCGCGATATAGTAAAGGCACATCGTCAAAATAAACGGCTGAACACTCCCGATAATCGCGTTGTAGTTGCTCTGCCAACGAAGTTTCAAATTCCATTTCCACGTTTCGCCGAAAATTTTACTCCACAGCCAGAACGCTTGATTTTCCGCGCCGTGCTCCCTAAACTTTGTAAGCCCTTTAAAAATCTGTTGAACAATGCCAGCCTCTTTGTTGCTAGCGGCGATTAAATTTCTTTGGAAACCGATAACCCGCCGATAAATAAACGCGGTGATAATTGCGTAGACGAACCAAACCGCAACCGCCGCCGCCGTCAACTTGAGGCTGTAATAACACATTAAAAAGATACTCCAGAATGAAAACACGAAACCGAACAGCCCGCCGATAAATTCTGCGCTAACTAAGCCTTTGATGACGCTGATACCGCCCATGCGACTTGCCAGTTCTCCCGAAGTAAACTTTCTAAAAAATCCCGTCGGCAACGTTAGCAATCGTCCCCAAAGTGCCGCCTCTGTTGCCATGTTCATTCGCGTCGTAATTCGCATAACGGCTATCGTCCGAACAATTCCTAAACTTGCCGTTGTAAAGCTCGTAACCATGATAACTTGTGTGACGGTTGCCAAGCCTTGTCGGTCGAGTATTGGGATTATATCGGCGAAAATTGTTTCTGTCACGAGCGGCATTACCAACGGAATTAATCCCGAAATTAAGCTTATAACGATAACTGTACGATAATCGGCGAACCAACATTGCTTGAATATAAACTTAATCAGGTCGAAAATTTTCAGCTCCCGCGCAGGGAATCCCGCATAACATTCAAACGCGCTCTTGTCAATCTGCGCGGCAACCTCGTCGGTTAACGGAATTCCTTCGGGGTGTTCAAGGTTTACGAGTTTATATTTACCCGCCGCAAGCGGAACGAAAACCGATAAAGTTTTAGCCTCGCCGTAATAGCCGATTATTACGCCGCTATCGTTTTTATGCCAATCTTCGACGAGTTCAATCAAGCGCATTTGCATGTTGCCCTTTTGAATCAGCCGCCGAATTAATCTGATTTGGTCAAGCCGTCTAACAAGTTCCGCGTCGAGTTTTATGTTATCAGTCGGCATGTTAAGCGCGGTTGCCACCCGCCGCACGATAAACGACGCCTCCTCCAAACGTACTGTGCGTTCGGTCGTCTCTGAATAATTCGTCGTTTCCTCGCCGAGCAAATTTGAAATTGAGTTATCTAAAATTCGTCGCTGATTGCGGGTGCGGACTTCGACGCGGTTGGAAAATCTTTTGTCCTCTGCTCGGAAACGCACGCCTAACAGCATTGAAAAAATTTCTTCGTTCGTGCGGAAAGCCTCTACTAAATCTTCTGCGCCTTCTAAAACTGTGCCGTCGAGCCACGTAATTAAAATGTCGTCGCCCTTGTCCGCTAAAAGTCTTAGCCACGGCAACTTTATCAGCTCTGTAAACCAACGGCGCATTAAATTTTTCAATTCGTCGTGTGAAACTTTGTCGAACGTTAAAATTTGTATCTTCGTGTCTTCGCTTGCAAAAATTAGCGTCTCTGTTTCCTCGAATTCGTCAAGCGAGGGAAATGCCGCCGCGCCCGTTTCCAGCTCAACTAAAAATTGTTGACGGAAAGAACCCGCCTCACGTGTCACGGCGTAGACTTCAACCTTGCCCGATTCAATCAGTGCGAGCCGTTCACCGTCTTCAAGTCGAACGCGCTCCCCTGCCATTAAAAATTTTTCAAAGCGGCTCAACTTCTTGGCTCCTTTCCTCAATCAATCTTCTATAAGGTCCGTCGTGTTTCATCATTTCGCGATGCGTGCCGCGCTCCACAACGACGCCTTTATCTAAAACTATAATCTCGTCACAGTCGCGAATTGTCGATAAGCGATGCGCAACTATCAAGCACGAACAGCCGCGTCGCCGAATATTTTCTAAGACCGTTTGCTCCGTCATTGGATCAAGTGCGCTAGTCGCCTCGTCAAGAACCAAAAGCGACGGATTATTTGCAAGGGCGCGGGCAATTTCCAAACGTTGACGTTGACCGCCCGAAAAGTTCAAGCCGCCCTCTGAAACTTCCGAATCATAGCCTTTATCTAGTTGCAAAATGTCTTCGTGTATGCAAGCGTCCTTAGCAGCCTGAATTATGTCGCTACGCCTAACAGAATCATCAAACAGCGTCAAGTTTTGCGCTATCGTGCCGGTAATTTGAAAAACATCTTGGTCGACGGCGGAAATTGAATTGACAATTACGGAACGAGGCAATTCGCGCCGCTTAACGCCGTCAAAGAGAACCTCGCCGCTCCATTCC
This sequence comes from uncultured Selenomonadales bacterium, assembly GCA_946408355.1. Lineage (GTDB taxonomy): Bacteria > Bacillota > Negativicutes > Selenomonadales > Selenomonadaceae > Quinella. The sequence continues at coordinate 28,846 of CAMJRX010000021.1, read as the reverse complement.
TCGTAAATGCCCGTGACAACTTTAGATACTGTTGACTTGCCCGAACCGCTCGCGCCGACAACCGCCACCCAATGTCCCGGCTCAATGTGCATAGAAAATTTATTTATCAGCGGCTTTTCTAGCGGGCTATAACCGAAGTCAACATCTTTAAGTTCAAGTTCGCCGTTCAAGCGGGCGACGGGTTCATCAGAAATTTTTTCCTCGCGGCAGTTTAAATCGTCAATCTCATATTTGCGCACGTCGTTAAGGCGTTGCATTTGCATTTCCGTTGATTGAAGTGTTGAGCCTAAGCTGAGCAGTGAATTGACGGGAGCTTGAAAACTTCCCATTAACGATTGAAACGCCGTAAACATGCCCGCCGTCAGTGCGCCTTCCATTATCGAAAAGCCGCCGAGTGTCATAATCAACGCGCCGTTTATGCCGCCCAAAAGTGTCGGAATAATTGTTGCTGTCATCTGCCAAATCGCAACGTCTTGACCAGCCTTTAAAACTTTAGCGCGATAGCCTGCCCACTTTGCAAAAAAATCGCTCTCGTTGCCGTTTGCCTTAATCGTCTCAATCATCATCAAGCCGTTCATCGTCGTACCGTATTCTTTGCCGGCGTCCTGCTGAATTTTCATGTTTAAATCGGTTAAATGTCTTCTTAACGCGAAGAAAACAATTATGTCAATGCTGGAGAAAAATACTCCGATTAAAGTTAAAGTCACGTCGTATTGGAGGAGTAACAGCAAATAGAAAATCGCAACTAGAAAATTTAAAATCGATAAAGCCGCCGGTCCCGATAATACGCCTGCGATTGATTCGTTGAACGTTACACGCGAGGCAACTTCGCCAGCAAAACGCTGATTAAAAAATTGCATGGGCAATCGGAGTAAATGCCAAAAGAAACTCGACGAATCGGCAAGCGTCAATTTTTTTTGCCATCGCGTGAGGATTACTGCTTGCAACCACGTCATAACGCCGCAAATAACCCAAGAGACCGTCATCGCTAAGCAGAAATTGAACATCCAATCCGTATGCTTTTTAGCTAAAATGTCGTCTAAAAATATTTGGCTGAAAACAGGCGAGGCAAGTCCCGGAATTATCATGCCGAGATTGAGGAGCAAAATAAAAAGCACTGCCCACTTGTCGCGAGCGAGCTTTTCTGCCACTGCTTTAAAAATATTGTAGCGTTCGCCTTCGGGCTTAAAATTTTCGTTCGGAACGACATGCAACGCTACACCTGTATAAGACGTGCGGAACTCGTCCCATTTGACGGTACGCCGCCCCATAGCGGGATCGTTAAGATAAACCGTATCGCCCTTTATGCCTTCCAAAACGACAAAATGATTGAACTCCCAGTGAATTATCAGCGGATACTTGCCGACTTCTTTTACTCTGTCGGCGTTCCAACGATAACCGTTAGCGTCGCACCCGCGATTTCGAGCCGCACGAATTACGCAACTTGCTTTTGAGCCGTCGCGATTGACGCCGCATTCCTGCCGCAATTTTTCCAACGGCAACCACAATTTATAATGCGATAAAATCATCGACAGCGACGCCGCGCCGCATTCAGTTGCCTCCATTTGTAAAATCGTCGGCACTTTTACTCGAGTGGTCGATATTCCCAAAAAATTTTTTATCGAATCAATAAAACTCATCATTCGCCTCATAAAATTTTTCATGAATATTTTCAGTAAATATACAGAATTTTTACTTGCAAGTCAATGTTAAATTACCGTCGCCTTGAGTTTAGCGATTTCGTTCATGATTTCTTGCGCGAAATTTTCCATAGCGTCCCTATCTTTTGTTGAGCCGAAAAATTTTATCGGCTTGCCGTAGACGACTGCAGGACGTGGAAGAAACTTTTCTTTAGAAAAAATTTTTTCAGTGTTAATGATTGCGGCGGGGATAATCGGAGCTTTAGTCATTGCCGCGATTAAACTAACGCCAGATTCCGCCTTGCCTAGCTTGCCGGTTTTAGAGCGCGTACCTTCGGGGAAAATCCCAAAACATTTGCCGTCCTTTAAAATTTTAACGGCGGTTTTAATGGCAGTTTTATCAGCCGTGCCGCGCTTAACGGGGAAAACGTGAAGTCCACGACAAATCGCCGCCATGACCGGATTTTTAAAAAGTTCAGCCTTGCCCATGTAGCAAACTTCGCGCTCAATGAAAGTGCCTAAGAACGGCGGATCCCAGTTGCTGACGTGATTAGCCGCCAATATGAACGCGCCCTCTTTAGGGATATTTTCCGTGCCGATAATTTTTGTCCCTAAAATCGTTCCGAACCAAAATTGACACAGCACTTTAAAAATTTTATAAAACATAGCATCGCCCCCTTAACTTTTTATTTAAGGCGTCGACTTCCGCTCGCGTCGTCAAAAATTTTTCGCTTGTTCGCGCAGAGTCGCTTTTGCCCATTTCGGCAAGCACGCGCTGAAGTTTTTCCCGTCTTTGAGTTAAAAATTTTTTCAAGAGCGGTGAGGATTCGCGCTTAAAAATTTTGGCGGGAGGATTTTTTTCTGCGCAAATAATTTCGTAAATAATTCCCGCTGATTCGGCTAAATCTTCGTCGGCAATCGTCCAATTATTTTCCACGAGCCAAGCGCGAATTTTTTCTGCGGCGTTCATCGGTTGAATAATAATTTGCCGCACAGATTGAACAACTTCAGGCGCGTCTGATAAAATTTTCGTAATGAGTGCACCGCCCATGCCCGCAATACAAATCGTATCGACTTCACCCGCCGATAAAACTTTCAAGCCGTCGCCTAATCGCGCCTCAACTTTATCTAAGCCGTAAATATTTTTAGTTAAAGCCTCGAATGGTCCGATATTTTTTTCAGTAGCAATGACGTTCAACGCACGCCCGCTTTTTATCAGCTCAATCGAAAGATAACCGTGGTCCGCGCCAATGTCGGCGACGCGGCTATCTTCGCGAACAAAATTTATAACACCACTTATCCTCGAATCAATCAATTAAATTTTTCCCTCCATTGCAGTTTTGGAGATTATATCACGGCAAACAGTTTTTGACTTAGAAAAATTATTTGTGTAAAATCTACCGTGAAATTTTTAAGGAGTGACGATTGCTTTGATGAAAATATTTTCTTTTAGCGGCGGCGGCTCAGTGTTCGCGATGCTCCAACGTTTCGGCAAAGCGTTAATGTTGCCGATAGCAGTTTTGCCGGCGGCAGGACTTTTACTCGGCATAGGCGGCACGCTGTCCAATTCAAACACATTGCAAGCTTTTGGATTTTTGGACATTCGCTGGATACAAATTATTTTAATGCTAATGGAATCGGCGGGGAAAATAGTTTTTGAAAACTTGCCGACATTATTCGCTGTAGGTTTGGCAACGGGACTGGCGCGTCGAGATAGAGGAACGGTCGGACTTGCCGCTATTTTATCAATGCTGGTAACGAACGCGACGATACACACCGCGCTGAGCATAACCGGCAAATTGGCAGAAAAAAATATATCCGGCGTGGGGCAAGGCATGTGTCTTGGTATTCAAACGTTGGAGACTGGCGTTTTCGGCGGAATGTTAGTCGGGCTTATTGTTTATTGGTGTCACGAAAAATTTTATAATATGGAACTGCCGCCTTTCTTAGGATTTTTCAACGGCTCGCGTTTCGTCCCAATAATTTGCACATTCGCATCAATTTGTTTAGGAATTTCCTTGTACGTGGTCTGGCCTGGTTTCCAAATATTGATTCTGGAATTCGGCGGGCTGTTCAAAGATACGGGTTATATCGGCACGCTGTTTTACGGATTTTTCTTGCGTCTGCTCGGAATCTTCGGATTGCACCACATTTTTTATTTGCCGTTTTGGACGACGGGATTGGGCGGAAGTGAAATTATCAACGGACAACTGATCGAGGGCACGCAGAGAATTTTTTTCGCGCAACTTGCTGACCCGTCCACGACAAAATATTATGAGGGCATTTCGCGTTTCATGTCGGGCAGATTTATAACGATGATGTTCGGGCTAATCGGAGCCGCCTTTGCTCTATACAAAACTGCTAAGCCGCAAAATAAAAAAATCGTCGGCGGTATGATATTTTCTGCCGCACTGACGTCATTTTTAACGGGAATAACTGAACCGCTGGAATTTTCGTTTTTGTTCGTTGCGCCAATGCTTTACGTCTTGCACGCATTTTTCGACGGTTGCGCATTTATGCTGGCGCATATTTTCCAAATCACAATCGGACAAACATTTTCGGGCGGGCTGATTGATTTTATTTTATTCGGCATTGCACAGGGCGAGGCTAAAACTAATTGGATGTATGTGCCGCTAATCGGCATTCCATGGTTTTTCCTGTATTATTTTTCGTTCAAATATCTGATTGAAAAATATAATTTCAAAACGCCTGGACGCGAAGAGGATTTATCGGAGGAAAAAGTTTTGAGCGACGCTGAACAAATTAAATTAATTTTGGCTGGACTTGGCGGAAAAGAAAATATTATCGACTTTGATTGTTGTATAACTCGGTTGCGCGTGACGATTAATGACGTTTCCCGCGTTAAAGAAAAAATTTTAAAGGCAAGCGGCGCACAGGGGACTATCATACAAGGTAAAGGCGTTCAAATTGTTTACGGCTTGCGCGTTGCCAACATTAAAAATAATCTCGAAGAGGCTTTGAAATAATTTGCGTGGCGGCTCAAGTTTCGTCGCGTTGCATAAGGTATTCGGCGGGCTTGCTAAAGATTTCAACAAGCTTTGCGACCTGTTCTTCCGTGAAATTCTGTTTGCCATAAATTTTGTCAGATAATGATGACGATCCTAAAAGTTTTGCTAGTCCTCTGAATGAAAGATTTTTATTATCCATTTCGCAAAGCAAATTTTTAAAAGGAGTTTCGCCGCGTCTCCTCGCTGACATTTGTTCCTCTTTGCTTTCGCACTCCTTTAAAATTGCCGTTGCAAAAAAATCTGCACCATGTTTTTTAATCGCGCAGTCAATATACTGGTCACCGTACTTGTGCTCGTAGAAACGCTGTTCGAGCGTACGCGTCGTTTGTCCGACGTATTCCTTATTATTCGTTCCGTCAATCAGCAGATAAATTATTCCGTAGAATTTCATAAAGATTCCGCCTTTCTGTTTGACTTCACGGCGCGAGCGTGTTAGAATTTTAAAAACTTGTAGAAGGCTCTGCCGTGTATGTGGTTGGTTTTCTTTCAGAATCAATCTGAACACGCAGAGTTTTTTTCGTCAATCGAAGAGATTTTTTGACTTAGAAAAATTTTTCGTGTAAAATCCCTTCCGTAATCTTGCTTCGGAAAGGAGCCATTATGGAAAAATTTTTTGAGTTAACTAGACGCGGCACAGATGTTAAAACAGAAATTATGGCGGGCGTCACGACTTTCATCACAATGAGCTATATCCTCGCGGTTAATCCCTTAATCCTTAGTGCGGCGGGAATGGACGCCGGAGCTGTCTTTACCGCAACGGCTCTGGCTAGTGCATTCGCAACGTTTATTATGGCTTTTTATGCAAATATGCCGTTCGTACTCAGCGCGGGTATGGGGTTGAACGCCTATATGAGCTATGTGGTTGTGCTCGGAATGGGCTACACTTTTGGTCAGGCTTTATCGGCTATATTCGTAGAGGGCATTCTTTTTATTTTTTTGTCGCTCGTGAATATTCGTGAGGCAATTTTTAATGCAATCCCGCCGTCGCTAAAAATCGCTGTAAGCGTCGGCATCGGTTTGTTCATAAGCTTTATCGGATTGCAGAACGCGCACATTGTCGTAGCCGGCCCGACACTCGTCACGATGTATTCGTTTAAGCATTCGGTCGAAAGCGGCATGTTCAATTCGGAGGGCATAACAGTTTTGCTCGCGCTAATCGGCTTGCTGATAACCGCGTTCCTGCTGATAAAAAATGTAAAAGGCGCGGTGCTGTTAGGAATAATCGCGACGTGGGGATTAGGCATGATTTGCCAAGCGACGGGGCTTTACGTTCCTAATCCGGAAAAAGGATTCTTTAATTTATTTCCCGACGGAATAATTTCAATGCCCGCGTCATTGGCACCAACGTTTATGCAAGTTGACTTCAGCTCGATATTCTCGTTTGAATTTTTCTCAATTCTTTGCGCGTTTTTGTTTGTTGATTTATTTGACACTATAGGAACTGTTATAGGTTGCGCGACAAAAGCAAATCTCCTCGACAAGGACGGCAAACTTCCTAAAATCAAGCAAGTATTGTTAGCGGACGCAGTCGGAACAACGGCGGGTTCACTTTTGGGCACGTCTACGATAACAACTTTTGTCGAATCCTCTGCGGGCATAGCTGAAGGCGGCAAGACAGGTTTAACGGCATTGACTGCGGGTTGTCTATTTTTCTTAGCGTTATTCTTCTCGCCGATATTTTTAGCAATTCCGGCATTCGCGACGGCTCCCGCGCTGATAATTGTCGGTTTCCTCATGATGCAATCTGTCGCTAAAATTAATTGGACTGACGATATACTTACAGCAGTTCCAGCTTACATAACAATTTTCTCTATGGCGTTCATGTATTCCATCTCGGAGGGAATTTGTTTCGGCGTAATTAGTTATACGCTGTTGCATGTCTTTTCGGGCAATGGCAAGGACGTTACGCCGCTGATGTATATTTTGACGGTGTTATTTATTTTGAAATATGCTTTGCTGTGATTGACGGGGCAATGTCGCGGAAAAATCTGCGCGTTGCCTTTTTTATTTTTGCGAAAGGAATTATTAATGACTAAAAACAAGTTGAAACATTTAATCGACGCGGCGGCTGGCAGAAGGAAAGCCGACCTCGTTATAAAAAATTGCCAAATTGTTAACGTGTTGAACGACGAAATTTATTCGGGCGAAGTTGCCATTGCTGACGAAAAAAATTATCAGCATGGGCGCGACTGAATACGACGACAAAAATTTTTGCGGAGGGAATTATTAATGACTAAAAACGAGTTGAAACATTTAATCGACGCGGCGGCAGGCAGAATAAAAGCCGACCTCGTTATAAAAAATTGCCAAATCGTTAACGTGTTGAGCGGCGAAATTTATTCGGGCGAAGTTGCCATTGCTGACGGAAAAATTATCGGCATGGGCGCGGCTGAATACGACGGAAAACAAATTTTTGACGCGGGCGGTAAATTTCTTGCGCCTGGCTTTATCGACGGGCATATTCATATTGAATCGTCTTATATAAGCCCCGAACAACTCGGCAGAATAATTGTCCCATGCGGAACCACGACGATTATCGCCGACCCTCACGAGATTGCTAACGTTTGCGGACTTGCCGGTTTGCGTTATATGCTTGACGCCGCGCAGAGGACGAAACTCAACATTGTTTACGCCATGCCAAGTTGTGTACCTGCCACGCCGTTTGAGGACGCTGGCGCAACGATTGAGGCGGCAGATATGGAAGAACTTATCGGCGACGAAAATATTTTTGGCTTAGGCGAATTCATGAACGCGCCTGGGATAATTAACTGCGACGATAAAGCTTTGGATAAAATTTTGCTCGCGAAAGAATTTGGCAAGCTGATTGACGGACATGCGCCAAATTTGACTGGTAAAGATTTAAATGCGTATTTGAGCGCGGGGGTAGGCGGCGACCATGAATGTACGACCGTCGAAGAGATGAACGAACGCATTGCAAAGGGAATGTACGTTTTGATTCGCGAGGGTTCGGCGTGCCATAACCTAAAGACGTTGATTAAAGGTGTTACACACGCCAATAGCCGCCGCGTTTTATTATGTTCGGACGATTGCCAGCCGAAAACTATTTTAGAACTTGGACATATGAATAAAAATGTAAGAATGTGCGTCGAGGAAGGAATTGACCCGATAACGGCGATTCAAATGGCAACGATAAATGCGGCGGAATCGGTCGGAATTTACGACAGGGGCGCGATTAAAATTGGTGCGCATGCCGATTTGGTTTTGCTTAATGACTTAAAAGATTTCCATGTTGATAAGGTTTGGATAGGCGGCGAACTTGTCGCTACGAACGGAAAATATTTGCCCCAAATTATTCCCGCTGATATATCAAGCGTTCGCGGCTCCGTTAGGGTTAAAAATTTTTCTATAGACCGTTTGAAAATGCATTTAACTGGCGGCAAGGTTAATGTTATTGGAATTGAGCCGGGCGGCGTCGTTACAAGAAAATATCTCGCCGAAGTTAAGCACGACGAGACGGGCGATTTTATTTTTGACCCCGCGCAGGACATTTGCAAGGTTGCAGTGATTGAACGTCATCACGAGACGGGGAAAATTGGTTTGGGGCTTTTGGGCGGCTATGGAATCAAATGCGGTGCAGTTGCCGTTTCAGTTGCGCACGATTCGCATAATATAATTGCGGCGGGTGTCAGCAACGAGGAAATTTTCTGCGCGGTCGAGGCTTTGATTAAAATAGAAGGCGGTATGGTTTTAGTTAAGGACGGAAAAATTATTTCGGTGATACCGTTGATGATTGGCGGGCTTATGAGCGATTTAAGCGGCGAAGAACTTAAAGAAAAACTTGACGCACTCCACGCTAAAGCCCACGCTGAACTTGGAATCAGTGAGAACGTCGAACCCGTCATGACTTTAACTTTTATGTCATTGCCCGTTATCCCCGAAATAAAATTGACGGCGCGTGGATTGTTCGACTACAATCAATTTAAATTTATCCCGATTGAGCCTTGAAAAAATTCTTGACGTTTGCTTTTCTTTAAAATATACTTGCCGCGAAGTTTACAACGTTACAAAATTTTTGGAGGTTGAGTATTTTGTTTTTCGCTAAGAAGAAATTTAAATTGGCGTCAATGATTGCTTGTGGAATATTGGCAAGCGCATTGTTCACAGGTTGCGGTGGCGGCGAGCAAGGTAGCTCCGGCGGCGAAAAAAAATCGGCTGGTGACGAAATTGTTATCGGTGCTAACTTTGAGCTGACGGGCAACCACGCGCAATACGGCGCAAATGCCAACAACGGACTTAAGCTGGCGATTAAAGAAGCCAACGACGCGGGCGGCGTCAACGGCAAGAAAATTAAAATCGTCGAGGCTGACGCTAAATCTGAGGCGGCTGAATCTGTCAACGCGGCAACTAAATTAATTTCCGACGATAAAGTTATCGCGCTTGTTGGTCCGGCTGTCACTGCTAACGTTATCGCCGAATCTCAAGTTGCAACTGACAACATGATTCCGGTTATCGGACCTGCCGCGACTAATCCCGACGTTACTGTCGAAAACGGGCAAGTTAAGCCGTATATCTTCCGCGCTTGCTTTATCGACCCGCAACAAAGCGAGGTTATGGCTCAATTCGCCGCAAAAGATTTGAATGCTAAAACTGCAGTCCTCTATCTTGATTCCAGCTCCGACTATTCAAAGAGTCTTGGCAAAATCTTTAAGGAAAAATTCGAGGCTGACGGCGGAAAAGTCGTAATGGAAGAGGCGTTCCTCGCTAAAGACCAAGACTTCAAAGCCGCGCTGACTAAAATTCAGACTGCAAACGCTGATGTTATCTTCGTTCCCGCTTACTATGAAGAAGTCGGCAAAATCGTCAAACAGGCTCGCGAACTCGGTATAACTTCCGCAATTCTCGGCACTGACGGTTGGGACGACAGCAAAGTTATCGACATTGCCGGCAAAGACGCCCTCAATAATACTTTCTTCTGCACGCACTACTTTGAAGGCGACGCGGAAGTTCAAGGCTTTATCAACGCTTACAAGGGCGAATATAAGACTGACCCGAATGTTTTCGCGGCATTGGGCTACGACGCGGGCAAAATGTTAATCAATGCTATTGAACGCGGCGGCGAAGACTCCAAAAAGATTCGCGACAGCATTGAGACGATAAAAGATTTGCAAGTTGGCACGGGCAAAATTACTATGGACGCCGCAACGCATAATCCGATTAAAGGTATCGTCGTTATCGAGACCAAAGACGGCGTTCGCTCGCTCCGTACCAAAATTGCTCCCGAAGGCTAAAAATAATACGTGACAATATCGCCATAAAACGTTAAAATCCTTCTTGAAAATTTTCAAGGAGGTTTTTTTATGGACTTTGTGCATCAACTTGTTCAGCAGTTGATAAACGGCGTAAGTCTGGGCAGTATCTACGCGCTGATTGCTCTGGGCTACACGATGATTTATGGAATCATAAAGTTGATAAACTTTGCGCACGGCGACGTTTATATGGTCGGAGCGTATATCGGTTTCGCGGCAGTCACGATTGGACATTTGCCGATTTTGCCCGCGCTCCTAATTTCAATGGCATTGACGGCGGTTTTAGGTATGTTAGTCGAGCGGATTGCTTATAAGCCATTGCGTCATGCGCCGCGAATTTCGTTGCTTATAACTGCGATTGGCGTTTCGTTTTTCCTTGAGTATACGAGCATGTATTTTGTTACGCCAACGCCGCGCACATTCCCTGAAGTCATGCCGAATATCTCATTCAACTTGGGCGGCTTCATAATCAATGGGCAACAACTGCTGATTTTGAGCATAACGATAATTTTAATGGCGGTGCTAACTTACATTGTCCAGAAAACTAAACTAGGTAAGGCAATGCGTGCGGCGAGTTTCGACACGGAGACGGCACAACTTATGGGCGTTGATTCGGACAAAGTTATTTCGATGACGTTTTGCATAGGTTCAGCATTGGCGGCGGCGGCAGGCGTTTTAGTCGGCGTCTACTACAACACGATTGATCCGCTTATGGGAATTATGCCAGGCTTGAAAGCATTTGTCGCAGCGGTTTTGGGCGGCATAGGAATTTTGCCTGGCGCGGTCGTTGGCGGAATTGTTTTAGGCGTCGTCGAGGCATTAGTTGCAGGTTTTTTGTCGTCAACGTTCAGAGACGCGGCGGCATTTGCGATTTTGATTTTGGTTTTGCTGATTAAACCGAGCGGGCTTTTTGGTAAGAACACGAACGAAAAGGTGTGACAATATGAATGCAGCAAGGAAAAGAGATTTGGTGATGCTTATCTTTGGGCTGGTGCTCTACGGCGTCCTGCAAATGATGATAAGCACAAAAATTATCGGCTCGTTTTGGGAGCTGAACATAATTTTAATTTGCGTGAACATAATCCTATCGGCGAGCTTAAATTTAATCAACGGCTACACGGGACAATTTTCATTAGGGCACGCGGGATTTATGGCAGTCGGAGCTTATGTAGGAGTTGTGGCGACGGTTAAATTTGGTTTACCGTTAATCGTTGCGTTAATCCTTGGAGCGATCGCGGCGGGTTCTTTAGGATTTTTAATTGGACTGCCGACATTGCGTCTGCGCGGCGACTATTTAGCGATTGCGACTTTGGGACTTGGCGAAATAATTCGTATCGTTATCATGAATATTGATTACGTTGGCGGCGCGGCGGGCTTTAAAGGCATTCCGCACTTAACAAATTTCACGTGGGTTTTCTTCGCAATGCTCGTGACTTTATTCTTTATAAAAAATTTCGTGAACTCATCACACGGGCGGGCTTGCATAGCGATTCGCGAAAATGAAATTGCCGCAGAGGCTATGGGCGTCAACACGACAAAATACAAAGTCATGGCATTTACATTGGGCGCGGCGTTTGCGGGCGTGGCTGGTGGACTTTTCGCTCACCAATTCTATTTAATCAGCCCGAATTCGTTTACGTTCTTGTCTTCGTTTAATTACTTGATAATGGTTGTTATGGGCGGCATGGGTTCAATCACCGGCTCAATCGCGGGGGCGTTCGTCGTGACGTTTATATCGGCGGCGTTAGCGTCTTTCCCAGAGGCACGCATGATAATTTACGCTCTGGCATTGATTTTGATGATGTTCTATCGCCCGCAAGGTTTGTTCGGCTACATGGAGATAACGAACGTCGGACCGATTAAAAAATTCTTAGACAAGGTATCAGGCACTAAGGAGGCGGTAACATGAGCCGCTTTAAAAGCGGCGGAACAGTTAGCGCGATTAACATTATAAACATTTTTATGGAAAGGATTTTTTTATGGCTGATAAACATTTGCTAGAAACCGTCGACGTATCGGAAGTATTCGGCGGACTTAAGGCGGTTTCGGATTTCAACATTTACATTAATAATGGCGAACTCATCGGGCTAATCGGTCCGAACGGCGCGGGCAAGACGACGGCGTTTAACTTGATAACGGGCGTATACAAGCCGACGACGGGCGAAATTACTTTTGACGGCAAATCGCTTGTTGGACTTAAGCCTTACGAAATAACTCAACGCGGCATTGCCCGCACGTTCCAAAATATTCGCCTCTTCAGCGAGTTAAGCGTCCTCGATAATGTCAAAATTGCTTATCATTGTCATGTTAAATACGGCTTGATTGAAACGGTCTTGCGCATGGGGCGTTATTTCGGCGAGGAAAAATCTATCGAAGAGGAAGCTTTAAACCTACTGAAAATTTTTAAGCTGGACGGGCACGCTTACGAAGTCGCGAAAAATCTTCCCTACGGTGCACAGCGCAGATTGGAAATTGCCCGCGCTCTTGCCGCTAAGCCAAAACTTTTACTTCTCGACGAGCCTGCCGCCGGCATGAATCCTCAAGAGACGCAGGAGCTTATGGAAATGATTCGCTGGATTCGTAAACAATTCGGTTTAACTGTCCTTTTAATCGAACACGACATGAGCCTTGTTATGGGCATTTGCGAGCGGATTTACGTCCTCGAATACGGAATGATTATTGCTGACGGCACGCCCTCCGACATTCAAAACGACCCTGAAGTTATTCGCGCATATCTCGGAGCGGAGGCGATTAATTAATGGCGTACAAAACTTTATTGTTCGGTACAGATGAGCTTTTTGAAACTTTAAAATCTTACTACGTGAAAGCGGCTGAACAGGGCACTTTGGAAATCGTCGCCGCCGCCGTACTCGAAAATGACGAAATTCGTTTCGTTACCGACGAGGTTGACCAAAAAAGGGGGGGATTACATTCAATCGAGATCGACATAGCGATAATCTCTGCCACAAATAAATTTTATAAGCGCATGAAACAACTTGAACACATGGGTATCCCACGCAACAGAATTATCGACGGGCGAGTTTTTCAAATTCCCGATTTGGACTTTCCACGTCTGCTTAAAGAGGGCGTCGCTTATGGAATTTACGATAATAATTGTGTACAAGAAAATGTTTGCCCAATATACACCAGGATATATGAGGTAAGAAGTCGCCTTTTTACATTAACATTGGGAAAGAAAAGCTATATTCGTCATGGCAATCTTGAAGGTTACGGCGTGGTATCCGTAAAAAATTTTTCATCATTGGCATGGAACATACTCTTTGAATTGAGTTTAAATTATGTTCACAACATGAGCAATGTAATGTCATATGCTTTGATTAATTTTGATTGGGAATCTAATAGAACATTTTATCCGCCGCAAGGGCACTGCAAAATTATAATCGGCAATGACGTTTGGATAGGTCGTGGTTGTAAATTGAAGTGTACTAATCCTAACAAGCCGCTTACTATCGGTGACGGTGCGATTATCGCCTCGGACAGCGTTGTTGTTAAAAATGTTCCGCCTTATGCAATTGTTGGTGGCAATCCCGCGCAGATTATTAAGTATCGTTTCCCGTCGCACGTTATCGAGGCTTTGCTAAGAATCAAATGGTGGGATTGGAGCCTAGATAAGATTCACGATAACTTTAAGTATTTTAATGACGTGGAAAAATTTATTTCTTTACATGACAAATAAAGGAGGGCTGATTAATGCTTAGAAAAATTTTCGCTACAACTTTAATTGTCGTAACATTTTTATTCGCGCAAGTCGTTTCAGCGGCTGACATTGACACGGTAAAAGAAATTTCCGCTAAATATTACTCCAACGCAAAAGAAATCGCTAAACGTTACGTCGAACTTAGAACTTACAGCGATCACGGAACTCACCACGCGGCACTTGTTGCTGTAAAATCTTTGGAAGCTGCTAACGCCATTGACGTGGCAAATTTAGGTAATCCGTGGTATTCGTCGATTGACAGGCGCGAGCTGGAAATTGCCGCATTTATGCACGATACCGGCATGGACGGCGGACAATTCAAAACTTACACCGACGGCAACGCGCTTAGAAAAGACCACTCGTTGAATTCGGCAATTCACGTTTTAGAAAATCGCGAGGCTATTGCGGCTTTGGGCGTCAACGTCGACGCGGTTGCGCTTGATTGCATGGGGCACAGCAAAAGTTGTTCGGGCGTTCGCGACTTGACAAGTTGGGAGCAATGGACGGATTGTTTCAATCGCATTGATGAAGCCGTTGAGCTTTACAATCAAAAATTTCCCTCCGCGCAGATTTACTTCGATAAAAGCACGTGGACGACCGGCGAAACTTATCAAATACCGTCGAGAAAAAATCCTCGTCAGCTCGTTGAAGTTTACAAGTTTAATCGTGAAACTTTAGCGCGGAGTGCGTCGGTTATCGCGGCTCTTAGAATTGGCGACGCAAATCGCGAGGCGGCTCAATTCCCCTACACTCAAACCGGCGAAACTATCGAGGTTGATTTTAAATCTTACGTCACACCGGCTAAAGATTGGCACGCGGAAATTGCTAAGGCTAAAATTTTTATCGTCGACAGCAACGGCAACAAAACTTCGCTTTTAACTCAAGGCGTCGATACAAACGGTTTTGGGCGCATGTACATGGCGGGCGAGGGCAATCTTTCAATGAGTTGCGAATACAACCCCGAAACTGGAAATGTCCGCGAAGTTTTTAAAATTCTTCACGGTGCAAGTTTCCCGCTGTCTACGCAAAATTGTATTGAAGAGCGGCTCGGTGAACTTGATACCATGAAAAAATTTCCCGTCGAGGCTCACATAAAAATTGTCGGCGACTATTCCAAAGTCGACAAGAAAAAAATTTACCGCATATACAGCCGCTATTGTCGCGACGCTCAACGCAAACATCAATTCCCCGTGACATTTGAACTTTAAAGGATATATGACAAATAGGAGGTTTGCTTATGGCAATGTTGGAAGTGAAGGACATTAACGTTTACTACGGCGCAATTCACGCGATAAAAGGCATAAGTCTTTCCGTCGAGGAGGGCGAAATTGTCACGTTGATTGGCGCGAACGGCGCGGGCAAGTCGACGACGCTACGGACAATTTCGGGCTTACTAAAACCTAAAACCGGCGAAATAAATTTCCTCAACAAAAATATCGCGGGAATGCCGGCGCATAAAATAGTTCGCGAGGGAATATCGCAAGTGCCTGAAGGTCGTCGAATCTTCGCGGAAATGACGGTGCAGGAAAATCTGGAGCTGGGAGCTTTTACTCGATCGGATAAGGAAGAAATTCAAAACGATTTTAAAATGGTTTTCGGGCGTTTCCCGCGACTTGAGGAAAGAAAATCGCAGTTGGCAGGAACTTTATCCGGTGGCGAACAACAAATGCTTGCTATGGGACGTGCGCTTATGAGCAGACCAAGACTTTTGCTCCTCGACGAACCAAGCATGGGACTTGCGCCGCTGTTGATTCGCGAAATTTTTAATATCATCGTCGATATAAACAAAACGGGCACGACAGTTTTGCTCGTCGAACAAAATGCAAATATGGCGTTGTCAATCGCAAGTCGCGCTTACGTTTTGGAGACGGGGCGAATTACAATTTCCGGCGACGCAAAAGAACTTGCCGCCAGCGAAGATATTCGCAAGGCTTATCTCGGCGGCTAACTAATTTTTTAATTATATGGAGGTGAACTTATGGAATCTCTTCAAAAAATCGACGAACTTCGACGCACTTTAAACGAATTACGCGAGTTGGGGACGACCTTTAAGCGAGATTTAATTGAGATTGGAAGAATTATTGACCACGAAAAATTTGCTACGGCTGAAGGCTTACAAGTTTGGAGCGACGATTTATTAGCATGGATAAAAAAATCTATCGAATGCTTTGAATTGTACAGGAAGATTTTCAATGCGCCGTTGCCTGATAAATTTTCTGAGGCAGAAAAGATTTTGGACGCGGAAGAAACCAGAATTCGCGATGCTAACATCGTAATGCAGGCGGAAAAATTTTTATATTTCGTCGCTAAGAGTTCCAAGTTGAAAAAAATTTTGGGCGAACAGCAAAGCCAGCTGAAAAAATTGCTTGAAAGAAAGAGGCAGAACTCAAAGTTAAAGGCGACTGTTGAGAGATACGCCAAATTTGTCAACGCTACGGAAGAAACCGATATTGGCAAAAAGTTTTCGGCGGGCGCAGAGCTTAGAGAGTATTTCAGCGACGATTTAATTGGGCATGGGCTATTCGGTGACGAATTGACTTTGGTGACGCCTGAAGAATTTGAAGAGCCAAAAATAGTTAAACCGCGCAAGAAGAAAATTAATCCGTCCGTGACTATTCCGCTTGCTTTGGAGCCGCCACCCAAAAAAGACGACTTCATTAAAATTCTTAACGATAAGGGCGCACTGCTTACGGAAGATGATTTTGCCGAGTGGGAAAAAATTTTTACTATCGATAAAAACGAGCGCAACAGAGAATTTTCCGCCGTTCGTTTCAAGCGCGATTTTAAAAATGCCGAACTTCTTAAGCCGGTTTTGTGCTACATTGCGAATAAGGGTTTGCTGTCGTGGCCGGCATTCCGTCCGAAGAAAATGCCTAAGGATATTATGGAAGGCATTGCTCAACTTTTGTTCAACAAGGGTTACATTCAGAAATATTCTTTCGAGAAATACGGCGAATTTTACGGCTTTACGAGAAACTTTTTTGAGTTCGTGAAGACTGACAGCGGCAAGAAATTTATCAACTACACGCGCAGTAAAAGTGACCTCGAAAAATTTGCTTTCCTGTCTGAAGATATTAAGTTTGCATTGGCGCGGACAATTTATTGTTCTCTTTACACTATTGAGCATGAGCACGGCAATATTTTGTCTGATATAGAATCTTCGCCGCAAACATTCCGCGTTGAGTTTATCAGCGAGAAGAAACGCGATTTGCTGTTAGGCTGTTTTTGGGAAAAAGCGGAAGATAGCGAAGTTTTTTTGAAACATCAACGCAATCACGTAGACGATGCCAAAAAGTTTAATCGCGTGTTCGTGGCGGGACTTACACTTCAACACGCTACGAAAATTTTTGACGCGCTCAAAGAAATTTTAACGATTGATTTCCCGCAAGCCGACGATATTTATTTGTACGACTTCAAAGACAGTGAATTTTATCGCAAGGACACTATGGAAAAAATTTCTGCGGCTGATATTTGGAATAAATCCGAGCCGCCCAAAGACAATGACCCTGAACCCGATAAAATTTCCGACGACGAGCCGGAAGAAGTTGCAGAAGTTCCCGTTGTGCAAAAATCTGCAGCTCCGCCCATTGACGCGACGATTAAAGAAAAAATTTTGCATGACGTTAAGGACTTGCTTTTGAATAAAAAATTTTACTGCGCTACGGCTTATCTTAAAGCGCAGAGTTTGGATATTAAAGCGGCTGAAATTCTTTATCGGCAACTTGCCTTTGCGCTTGATGACCCGCTTTTGAACGAGGGCTACAGTGCCGACTCGATTTCAATTTTGGCTACACATGACGACGACGATTTTAGCGAGGCTCTGATAACTGCCGCCGCCGTTCGTGCACTTTTTTATAATGATTTCGGCGTTGATTATGGCATTCCGACTTTGCACGCACTGATTAATAGCTTTGGGATTATCAAGGCAAATGCGGCTTTGTCGGAGCTGATTATTGACTTGAAAAACTTTAAAACCGACGTGCGCAAGGGTTTAGACTTTTACGCTGACTATCGAACTAAAGATAAAGTTGCCGCCGAAGAAAATCTTGCCAAAGTAATTCGCAACGCCGAAGATTATTACTCGCGCTTTTTTGCGGGGCGGTTGAGCGACAATGCCGAAAACAAAACTTTTATTAGACTTAAGAAAGTTCTTTTTGCTCGCGACGGAGATTTAGCACAAATTTTCAACGCGATAAGGGATAAAACTGAGGCGCGTTCGGTAGATACGCTGAATCTCGTCAAAGATTTTTTAGCAGAAACTTTCCTCAAGAAGGACGCCGATTTTAGCGTTGTAAATATTGATAATGGCAAGCTCAAGCAATTTGTAGCATATAATTGGGACGCGGTTTGCGACAAAAAAAATCCCGGCAAGCTGACGGGCGAACTGGAAAATAATATTACGAAAACTTTGGAACGCGCCGCCGAAATTATGTGTGCGTGGGTTGGTTGCGCGGAAATTATCAGTGCAAGCGGCGAAGACAGCGGCAGTATTAAGTACAAAAAAATTCGTTCGCGGCTCGTCGATGACATTCAACAGGCTCAAAAGATTTTGTCGAGTGACGCGGGCGCGATTGTCGTTGCTCAAACTTTGCGGGAAATTTCTGCGCGGCTTGACGGCTCCTATAACAAACTTAGTAAAAAATATTTCTACGCGGAATTTTTGTGCGGCGATAAAGTTGTTCTCAACGAAAATTATCTGCCGAATTTTGAGCTGAATATTTCCGACGGCTCGCGGGATAATATTGCTGAACAGATTAAAAAGCATGCCGCGCAGAAGTTGCCGACTTTTGAGGCACGTATCGAGCAGATTTTTGAGACGGGCGGCGATGATTTTGGTTCCGCGCAGATGATTGACGATTATCTTAAAGACGTTAAGGGCGCGTCGTTTATCGAGAAAAAAGAATATGACGTGGCTAAGTGCGTTAACAGTGCCGCTAAGGACGCTCCGCGCTATTTGGAAAGTTTTATCGGCGGATTGGAGCTGGCGCAAAGCTACGGACAATTTGACACGTTGCCCGAAGGCGAAAAGGAAAAAATTCTTCAGCTCGTCGAAAATTGTTTTAAATACGCTGAGGCTAGTAAAAATTTCGGCATATTCTTCCGTGTAAAAAAGCATTGGGAAGACGTTATCGAGGACAATGCTACCAAGCGCGGCGAAGTTCTCAAAAAAGATTTGCAATCGGCAGTTGAAAGTTACAAGGAAGTTGCTGACAATTTTAACTCGGCGGAGCTTGATGACAGCGTCGCGGAGATTGAAAAGATAATTGCCTCGCGGAATTGTACGGCGGCTCAAGGCTTGATTTTCAAGTTAAGTCGCGGTGAACTCTACAAAAAATTCGACGACGCAGAAGACACCCCGCTTGCTAGATTTTTGGACGCGGAAGAGTATAGCGATTGTTATAATCGTGTCAAAGATAGCGGCGATTCGCTGGAGAATTTAATCGGCAAGAAAATTTTCCCGCGTGATAAAGTTTCTCGCGCTAAACTCAATCTTATTAAAAATTGGATTACAAATCCCGTTGGCGAAGACAAGATTAAAATTCTGCTGGAATCGCTCGGCTTTAGCGTGGAAAGTGTGAAGAAACTTTTCTTGCTTAGTGCTAACACGATTAATTTCCACGTTAAGATTTTCGGCACGGGGCAGAAAGGCAGTCACCCGATAGCGGCATTCGGCTCGGACGCGGAAATTAACGGCTTTAATGTCTCGTGTCTTTTCGGCAAATTCGACGAAAAAAATTTGGTTGAGAAATTTAAAGAACTCGGCAACAGCGAACACACGCTGATATTTTTGGATTACGCACTTGACCTGCCGACGCGCCGCCGCCTCGCCAAAGAGATTAAACTTGATAAAAATCTTACGAAAGTTTTCGCGGTCGTCGATAGGGTCGCGATAATGTATCTGCTCAAAAACTGCGCGGCGCAACTCGGTACCAAACGAATTACTGATACGCTTATGTCGCTTATTATGCCGTTCGCCCGTTGCCAACCTTATATTTGGTCGCCACGAATCCCTCTGCCGCCGGAAATGTTTATCGGGCGCGAAAACGAAATTAACGAAGTCATGAATCACGGCGGAGTTAATATTGTTTGTGGCGGTCGTCAACTCGGAAAATCCGCGCTTTTGAAAATGGCGTGCAGGAAAATCGACGGCAACAATAACGAACGCGCAATCTTTATTGACATTGACGACAAAAATTATCGCGAGGCGGCAATTTTAACAAGTCGCGAACTTAGCGATAAAAATTTCTTCGACGAAACTTTTGAAACCGATGATTGGGACGAACTCACCCGCGCCATAAGAAATCGCCTCTCAAGCGATAAACTCGCGAAAATTCCCTACTTCCTGCTTACACTCGACGAGGCAGATAAATTTATCGAATCCTGCGCGGAAAATAATTACAGCCCGATTGTCGCGCTTGCCAAAACTCAACAGGAAGATTATAACGGCAGTCGTTTCAAGTTCGTTATCGCCGGTTTGCGCAATATTATCCGCTTTGAACGCGAAAAAACTTTCAGCAACAACAGCATTCTCCCGACGCTTAAATCTTTGACTGTTAAACCGTTCGGCGTGGAGGATGCTAGAAAACTTTTGGAAGTGCCGCTTAGGTATTTGGGCTTGTATTTCCCCGATAACCAAAAAGATTCGCTTATCTTGACGATTTTGGAGACGGCGAATTATTTCCCCAGTTTAATTCAGCTTTACTGCGAAAAATTAATTAAAGCTCTGTTTGAGCCTAGTTACGCTGGCTACGACGCCGACACGCCCATTTATCGAATCAGCGAGGAGCATATTAAAAAGATTCTTGCTGACCGCGAATTCACTAAGGATATTAAAACCAAAATCGAAATTACTTTGCGGCTCGGCGAGGACAAATATTATTTCGTTATCGCCAATTTGCTCGCTCATCTTTATTACAATCAAAACAGTGTTGACGGTTATTCGCCTAAAGATATTTTGAACGCCGCAGAAACTTTCGGGCTGATTAAAGAACCTTTCCTGCCTAATTCGGAGGAAAAAATCGGTGCGCTCATGGAAGAACTTTGCGAATTAAATATTTTGCGCAAGACCGGCACTGATAATTATCTTTTTTCCCGCCAAAGAATTCTCCGTATCGTTGGAACTCTTAACGAGGTCGAAGACGCGCTTTTAAAGCTGATGTCGGAGGTCGATAATGATTAATCGCGAAGAATTATTCGGAAAAATTTGGTGGGAAGATTTAAACGGTCCGCGCAGATTTTTGCTTGAAACGGCTGAAAATTTGTCAGGCGGCAAAAGCGTCGTGCTGTCCTTGCCTAAATCCGTTCCCTGGCTAAATATTATGCGCGATGTCTTAGAAAAACTTTTGCGCAAGGGCACTCAAACGATTAAAGTTGTCGACGCCGAAAATATTTCTGCAGAGCCTCAAGAATTCGTACTGAAAAATTTTTGCGCTAATAAAGACGGTTTCCGCCCCTACAACAAAAAAGCTTATGCAAAATTTTTGGCGGAAAGTACCGGAATTGCTCTTAACGATAGCTGTATTTGGATTCGCAACGCCTCGCCCGCCCAATTCGACAGTTGGTTTACATTTATCGCCGATTATCAAAACTTTCTTGACGGTAAACGCGGCGGCGTATTTCTTTTAGAAACGAATTATCCCTTAAATCTTAAAGCCGGCGTTGAAATTCTTTCCTACAACGAAAAAATCAGCGGTTATGATAGTTTTGCGTTTAATATTTTTGCCGCCGCCGATTTTGCCAATGAAAATCACCTTATGAAACAATATCTCGCTGAATTAGTTTCCGCGCTCACTGAAGGCGACGTAGAATTTGGCGCAGAATGCATTGGACGGAGTGACGACTTCCTTAAAAATCCCGAAGAAGTTTTTGAGGATATTTTATGGGAGGGAAAATTTACTTCCGGCAAAAGTACCGACGATATTGAGCAAGCGATTTGGATGACGCAACTCAAATTAATTTTCCCGCTCGTCGAGACTTTCAGACGCAATTTTATTAGGCAATACGAGGATCAAATTAAAAATACGCCGCCATATTTATCTACGCCCGAAGAAGTCGAGATTGGTCAACTTTACGGCTTGTTTAATCAAAGGCGTTGGCTTATCAATGAAAATGACGCCGATGATTTGGAATTTTATCGCGAAGTCCGAAATAAATTGGCGCACTTGAGAACTTTGCCCTTCGACGAGTTAAAAAAAGTTTTTGAAAAAAATTCAAGACACTAACAGGAGGTTACTAACATGGAAAATCAGGAAAATTACGAACGCTATATCCCCGTCGAAATGTCGATTGTCGGCTCGTTGCTGGAAATTCGCGAAATGCAAGCGGGAAGATTGCCCAAGCCGACGCTTGAAGATTTTTTTGCCCACATTGACGAAGTAATTGAGCAGGAGAAAGCAAATGCAAATAATCCCGACCAAAAAATTTAATGATGACGTTGAGTTTTACATTCGCAAGAAAAAATTCTTTAAAATCCGCGCTGATATAAAAATCGTAACAGACGAACTCGAAAAAGGTAATTTTATCGGCGACAAATTGGAAGGTTTGGACTTGCCCGAAAATACTGCGGCGTATAAAGTTCGGATTGCAAATAGCTCGGCGAACGTCGGCAAGAGCGGTGGATTCAGAGTGCTCTATTATGTGGCGATTGCGGACGAAATTTATCTCGTAACAATTTACTCAAAAAAAGACGACGCAAGAGTTCCAAGCGACAAACAAATTGAATTGTTGATAAAAGCCATATTGTAGGAGGAGGAATGAGTATGTTTGTTGCATCGAGAATGACAAAACACCCCGTGTCGGTGACAAGCGACGCGACTATTCAGCAGGCGGATAGGCTCATGAAAAAACATAAATTCCACAGAATGCTCGTCGTTGATAATGGTAAACTCGTCGGATATTTCAGCGACCGCGATATTATGCGCGTGGCTCCCAGTCCAGCTACTACTCTATCTAAATTCGAGATTCGCTCTCTGTTGGATAAAATTTCCGTGCGCGACATTATGCACGACAAAGTTATTACCGTAAACGAAGACGCAACGATTGAGGAAGCCGCGCTGATAATGTACCAAAATAAAGTTGGCGGCTTGCCGGTCGTTTCTGATGTCGGCGCAGTAGTTGGAATTATTACCGCGACTGATATTCTTAAAACTTTTATCGAAGTTATGGGCTTGCCCAGCGGCGGCAAAATTCGTTTAACTTTGGAAGTTGATAATAAAGTCGGCGTCATGGCTGATATTACTAAAATTTTTGCGGACAACGGTATAAATATCGACAGCTTTATTACTTGCAAGCAAAATGATAAACGCTATGAACTCGTTGTACGACTTAACGACCGCCCGAAAGGTTTTGACGACATAAAAAAATTTCTTATTGAACGCGGCTATAAAGTCGTTCACTCCGCTAACATTGGTTAAAATTTTTCTACGCTGCCTTCGGGCAGTTTTTTATAATCGTATTTTGCAAAGTTTTGACAAGTGGTGTATGATTGTCGCAAAAACCTTTACAGGAGAAAATTTCATGAGAAAAAAAATTTTAATGGCGCACGGTGCAGGTGGCAAGTTGAGTTCGGAACTTTTGCACGAAATAATTTTGCCTGCTTTTTACAACGAAATTTTAAATGAACTTCATGATGGCGCGAAGATTGGCAAGTTGGCTATGACGACTGACAGCTATGTTGTGCGCCCTATTTTTTTTCGCGGCGGGGACATTGGAAAGCTATCAATTTGCGGAACAGTTAATGATTTGGCGGTAACAGGCGCGGTGCCAAAATATATTTCCGTTGGTGTGATTTTAGAGGAAGGCTTTAACTTTGACGAGCTGAAAAAAATTGTCGGTTCAATGGCGGCGGCGGCTAAAGAGGCGGGCGTTAAAATTGTCACGGGCGATACAAAAGTTGTCGGGCGCGGGCAAGCGGACGGAATTTTTATTAACACGGCGGGCATTGGCGAATTGATTGACGGCGTTGACATTTCGGCTAAAAAAATCTGCGCGGGCATGAAAATCTTATTGTCGGGTTTTGTCGGCGACCACGCGACGACGATTTTGGCGGGGCGTCACGGCTTAGAGTTGCCGAAAAATATTAAATCGGATTGTGCGCCGTTGAATAAAATGATTTATGAAATGCTTGCCGCCGAACCGAAAATTGCAATGCTACGCGACGCGACAAGAGGCGGGATTGCGGCGGTGCTCAATGAGATTGCACAGTCGGCTAACGTCGGAATTTTGCTTGATGGAGAAAAAATTCCTGTTCGTGAGGAAGTCAGCGGCGTCTGCGATATTTTGGGCTTTGACGTATTGGAGCTTGCCAACGAGGGAAAAATTATCGCAGTTGTGCCCGCTGAGTCGGCTGAAAAAATTTTGTCGGTTATGCGGAAAAATATTTACGGCAAAGACGCGGCAGAAATTGGAGAGGTCGTTAATAATCCTGCGGGCAAAGTAGGCTTGAAAACTTCTTTAGGTAGTGTTAGGATTGTCGACATGCCAGCAGGTGAACTTGTGCCAAGAATTTGCTAATAAGAAATTTAAACGGCTTAGGCGCGGCAAATTTGTTAAGGGAGGTTGAAATATGGAGCAAAGGACACGCGATATTTTAAAATTGCTTCTCCAAGAAGATAAATTTCAGACGACATCGGACATCGGAGCAAAGTTATCAGTCAGCTCAAAAACAGTTTCACGACAACTTCCAAAGGTTGAGGAACTTTTAAACGCAGTCGGCTTGCAACTGGAAAAAAAATCGGGCGCGGGAATTTTAATCGTTGGCAGCGAGGTTAAACGCTACGCTCTTGCTAAACAGCTACAATCTGGCGAAAAGCGCGAATACACGCCTAACGAGCGACGCTCAATTATAATCAGCAAATTGTTATCAAGCCGCGAGCCGATAAAATTATTTGTGCTCTCAAGTGCTGTACACGTGACGGATTCGACGATAAGCAACGATTTGGATAAATTGGAGGCGTGGTTCCGCGAACAGGGCTTGAAACTTTTACGCAAGCCGGGATTAGGTGTGAGTTTACTTGGCGACGAACGAGATTTGCGGCGGGCGATTGTCCGCTATATTTATGAGCACGTCGGCGAAGAGCGGCTATTAAATTTAATGCAAGATAATTTGCCGGAAGAAAATGAGCCAGTTGCGCAGGTGTCGAAATTTTTATTGGAGCTTATCGACGCGGGCGAGTGGCGACGGCTGGAGCAAATGATTCGTGTAACGGAAAATGATTTGAGTTATAAATTGTCGGACAATGCTTTTATCGGATTAGTCGTTCACTTGTCGTTAGTTTTGCGGCGAATAAAAAATCACGAGGCAGTTAAACTTGACGCAGAAATTTGTTCACGAATGAAAGATACGCGAGAATTTTCAGCGGCTAAAAAATTGGCGGAAAAAATTTCTTCGGCGTTCGCAGTTGAAGTGCCGAATAGTGAAATTTATTACATCACAATGCATATACTCGGCGCGAGGAGCCGTTACAGTTCGGCGAGTCTCGGAAAAATTTCTATGATGGATAATTTCCGGCTGGTCACATTGTCGCGGCAGATTATGAAACGTGCCGCAAAAATTACAGGACGCGACATTGACAAAAATCAAAGTTTATTAGCGGGGCTGGTTAATCATCTTGCGCCGACGATTAGCCGCTTGAAAATGCATATGGATATTCGCAATCCGTTGCTCGGCGAAATTCAAACGCATTATCCCGAACTTATGAGCCTTACAAAAAAATGCGTCGTCGAAGTTGAAGAGGAAGTTGGCTCGACTTTACCGGACGCGGAAATTGCCTATATCGCAATGCATTTGGGCGCGGCATTATCTGACAGCGAAAAATTTTTACATGCGGTTCACAGAGTGATTGTCGCCTGTCCAACGGGCATGGGGACTTCGCGACTTTTGGCTAGCAGACTTCGTGCCAATTTCCCGACGCTTAAAATTGTTGACGAGGTTCCGATTCTCGAAATTACTGCTGATTACATTGCCGCGAAGGATTTCGACTTTATAATTTCAACGGTGCCGATTCCCCGCGCAGATTGTCGCGTCTTA
The DNA here is from genome assembly GCA_946408355.1 of uncultured Selenomonadales bacterium. Lineage (GTDB taxonomy): Bacteria > Bacillota > Negativicutes > Selenomonadales > Selenomonadaceae > Quinella. The sequence goes on along the minus strand of CAMJRX010000021.1, from coordinate 3,164 downwards.
GTTGTGAATGCGGCGATGATTGACGAAGACAAGAAAAAAATTGAGGCGGAACTTTCACGCCAGAATAAAAAATTTTTAAAAAGTGCAGAGGAATTTGAACCGCGTCCGCCGTTTATGGAAGGCTTGAACAAAATGATTTCTTACGGACTGGCAATTCGCGAACTCATGACGAATTATTTTTTTGTCCGCGAAAATATTTCCAACATAAACGACACTTGCGCCCTTGTTGGGAAAATTGCGGGTGATAATGAATTCAACCGCGCAGAAATTGCTAAAGCTTTACTCTTACGCGAGGATAAAGGCTCAACTTTAATTATCGGGCGGCATATGATTTTGTTGCACTGCAAAAACGCGGCAATTAAAATGGCGGCATTCGGGATTCTTCAACTCGGCGAAGGTTTTAAATATCCCGACGACGGCGAAATTGTTAGAACGGCGATTGTATTGCTTGCGCCGCACGACGCTGACGAATTTGCGATTGAAACGATTGGACATATCGCGTCGGTGTTGCTTGACCGTTGGGGCTTCATCGAAATTCTTCACGAGGGCGACGGCTCCGAAATTCAACATGAAATGCTAAAAATTTTCGAGGACTTCTATAAATCAAAGTACAAAGAGCTGATATAAAAATTCCCGCCGAACGAATCGACGGGTTTTTTTGTTGCGAAAAATATTTTAGTCTTCGATAATGTATGATTTAAGAATTTCGCCGTAATAGGCGACGTGCGGTTCAGAGTGCGCGGTATTTGGCACGTAAAATTTTTTAAACCGGCTGTCAATGTTGTTAATCGGCTGAAGTTGGCTGAACACAACGCGGCATTCAAAAGTTAACGGGAACTCTTTAATAGCGGGCGGGCGAACAATATCTGCCTCGACCACGTGAACGCCTGACTGAACTAATTTATCCATGTCGCGACCACTACGACTGCCGCAAATGCCGATTGCTTTCGTAACTTCTTTGGAAAATTTATCGCCGTAGGGAGCGCAGATTATAAATTCGCCGGTGCGCTCCAACAAATCGTAAGTGAAACGTGTCGTGCGAACGTAAGCCGTAAAAATCGGAACGCCCCATTCAATGCCGATTGTGCCCCAACCGATTGTCATAGCGTTAACGCAATCTTCCGCCTCGCTGGTAATCAAAATTCCTCGCGGCAACGCCTTAAAAACATCGCTTGCGTAATCGAACGGATTAATTTCTCGTTTCAAAATTATTCCCCCTAAAAAGTTTGAACTTATTATAAAATTTGTCGTCTGGTAGTGCAAGCTTTGGACGTTGCAAAAAATATTTCGTTATGGTATCGTCAAAATTACTTTAGGAAGGAGGGCGCGACTTGATTGACGATGAAAAATTTATTCGCGGCAAAGTTCCAATGACTAAGCAGGAAATTAGAATTTTAACGCTGGCGAAAGCACGGATTGATTTTAATTCTGTAGTTGTCGACGTGGGCGCGGGCACCGGTTCCATTACGATTGAGGCGGCGCGACTTGCTCCAAACGGAAAAATTTTTGCTGTCGAACGCAATCCAACCGCCGTAGAACTCATAAAACGCAACGTAGAAAAATTTTCCGTCAACAATGTGGAAATAATCTGCGCAGAGGCTCCCGACGGCTTAGAAAATTTGCCGGAACTTGACGTGGCGATTATCGGCGGCAGTGGCGGACGGCTTGAAAAAATTCTTGACGCTTTGAAGTTAAAAATTGGCGGACGTGTCGTCGTCAACGCAATCACACTTCAGACGGCGGCGGCTTGTGTGGAATATTTCAAAACTCATAATTGGAACTATGAAGCTTGTCAAGTTCAAATCACGCGCCTCGAACGTGTTGGCAATTACGATATGGCTAAGACTTTGAATCCCGTCTGGATTATCACGGCGAAAAAATTTTAACTAAAAATTAATTTTTCATATTAACCAAAAACTCTTGATTAAATGACTTCGATAGCTTAAAATATAAGCTAGATTTATTTCGATATTTAAAATTTTAATTTGTATGTTCGATAACATTGTAGAAGGTTTTTATAGAGGTGATGCCTGCGATTAACTGAAATGTATTACTCTCAAGCTCTTATTTTACAGCTGTGGTTGTCGTATGGATTTTGACAAGGCACGGCTCCGACGTTTTCCCGCTTCCCATAAAAGGAGACGATATTCTATGGACGAAAAATTTTTTAATTTAAAAATACCCCCCCCCGAATCACTTTAGGAGGCAGGCAAAAGGGGGTGAATGACATGACCAAATTTATCTTCGACCTCCAACGTTTCGAAGCAATCGCCCTTACGCAAGATAGCTTCACAAGCGCAACTGCCACTTCCACAGGGCTTAAGACCGGTAAAATTACAGTTGACGGACAGGAAGTAGAAGTTTATCTGCTCGAAAGCGGCGACTACACTATCGGCGACGGTGCCACTGCGGTGGATATACTGCTCGACAAACCGGTTGTCGTTGCAAGCGGAGCTACCGTTAATCTCACGATGAACGGTAAAGGCTCAGCTTCGGCAGTCACAATCTCCGACAAAACAGATGCCACAGGTTTTAAAAAAATTAAATCGCTTATCGCAGTTCAGACGGGCGGCGTTTTGAATATAACTGGTGGCAATCCCACATATAACTCTGTCAAAACAACTAATATTGATTCTGCCGTTGAGATCATTGCTGAAACTACCCTGCCTGACGAAAACACAACGCAGACATTGACAACCGAAAAGTTAACCTTAACCGGCAAAACTTACGGCATAAAGAACGAAACCGACGCTAACGTCCAAATAGCCACAACAACCACGCGTACTAATATCAATGGCGGGTCGTACGGCATCTGGCATAAAGGCAACGGAACACTTACTGTTAATGCTGCCGCTATCAACAGTAATCTGGCTACCGCTATTGCTGGAGCCAACGCAACTAACGCCGTAGGTATTTATCAGAACGGCGGCAAAGCTGTCGTTGAAAATGTAGTTATCAACGATAAATCAAAAGTCGGATTAGCGGGCATTCAATCCATTAGCGGTGATTTGTCTTTGGGCGTTGGTGGTAAAACACCAACTATTTACGGAACTACTTCGATTGAGTTTAACTCCGGCACTTTGACAGCTACAAAAGGTAATATCAACGCAACTAGATAGTGTTCACACTATAGCGAATAGAAAACAAAACTGATAAAATAGGAA
>CAMJRX010000020.1 GCA_946408355.1 uncultured Selenomonadales bacterium | reverse complement strand
ATGACATTATGGCACAAGTAAGCTACTACGGCACCGGTCGCCGCAAAAGTTCAGTTGCCCGCGTCCGCTTAGTTCCGGGCGACGGCAAAGTTACGATTAATAATCGCGCAATGGAAGAATATTTCGGCTTGAAGACTTTGGAACTGATTGTTCGTCAACCGCTCGTCCTCACCGAAATGAACGATAAATACGACGTGATAGCCAACGTTAAAGGCGGCGGCACCACAGGTCAAGCGGGAGCAATTCGTCACGGCATTACCCGCGCACTTATGGAACTCGACGCCGACTTGCGTCCTGCACTTAAAAAAGCGGGTTTCGTAACTCGTGACCCGCGTGAAAAGGAACGTCGCAAATACGGACTCAAGAAAGCTCGTAAGGCGTCCCAATTCTCAAAACGTTAATCAGAAAATATTTCAGCCCCCGTCAAAATCGACGAGGGCTTTTTGCTTGCTTTAAACTCAATTAATTCTTAGGCTTGCCGCATTCAGAACAAAATCTGCCCTTGTTGACTGCGTCGCAATCGGGACATTTCCATTCGTCGCTAACGGGTTTAGGCTTTCCACACTCTGAACAGAATTTGCCTTTGTTAACGCACCGCATTTAAAATTTTAAGCTCTAGGTTTGCCACATTCGGAACAGAATCTTCCTTTGTTGACTGCGCCGCAATCAGGACATTTCCATTCGTCGCTAACGGGTTTAGGCTTGCCGCATTCGGAACAGAATTTGCCTTTGTTAACTGCGCCGCAATCAGGACATTTCCATTCGTTAACGACGGGTTTAGGTGCGCCACATTCCGCGCAGAAGTTACCTCGATTGTTTTCGTGCCCACAAGCTGAACACTTCCACGTTGGCGGCTTTTGTTGTTGAGATTGTTGAGCCGCTTGTTGTTGCTGTTGCGCCATAGCGAATAAATTGCCTGCGTTGATACCGCCAGCTTGCGCCGCCATTCCCATACCCATAAAACCTGTCATTGCGCCCGCCGTATTTTGAGCTGCCTGTTGCATTGCTGAAGCTTGCGCCCCCGTCAAGTGAGCCGCCGCCATTGCCGGATTTCTCAACGCGCCGTTGCGTTGCATTTCCTTAATCATGTTGGCATCTTCTTCGCTCGCGCTGACATTCGACACGCCGAACGATACGACTTGCAAGCCGCGCAGTTCGCCCCATTTTTTGCTTAAGACTTGGTTAAGAGCGTCGGCAAGTTCTTGAGTATGAGCGGGCAAGGCACTGTAACGAATCCCCATTTCCGAAATCCTTGCAAAGGCGGGTTGCAGAGCCGTCAAAAGTTCTGTTTTCAACTGCGCGTCAATTTCCGAGCGGTTGTAAGTATCTTTAACATTACCGCAAACATTTGTATAGAAAAGAATCGGATTGACGATTTTGTAACTGTAAGAACCAAAACATTTAATGGCAATGTCTACGTCAAGCCCGATATTGTAATCGACGACGCGGAAGGGAACCGGAGTTGGCGTGCCGTACTTGTTGCCGATAATTTCTTTGGTGTTAAAGTAATAAATGCGTTGGTCGCGTCCGGTGTCGCCGCCGAAAGTGAAGCGTTCTTTCATGGCAAAGAAAATATCTTGAATGCTCTCCGCGACAGTCTTGTTGTCGTTGAAGAGCGACGGTTCAGTTGATTTGTCGTAAATATATTCGCCGCTGTCCGCGCAGAGCTCAAGAACTTTGCCTTGCTGAACGATCATCATACACTGCCCGTCATTGACAGCGATTTTCGAGCCGTTGGTTATAATATTGTCGTCGCCGTCGTTGGAGCTCCAACTGTGACTTTTGCGCCTGTGACCTTTGGCAACCAAAATTTCGGACGATAAACTGTCGCAGTAAAAAAATTCTTTCCACTGGTCACCGAGCACGCCGCCCGCCGCCGCTAATGCCGCTTGAATCAATCCCATAAAATAATCACTCCTTTAATCCATTATTTATAGATGTATTTTATGCTTTTTATCTATCAAGGTCAATATTTTAAATTATTTCCAATCGTCCGTGTTAGATATATTCAACTCGTTAGTTTTTACTAATAAGAATTCTTTCGGGGCGCGTGTACCGTCAGCCACTCTGTCGAGCGTGAAGACTTCGTAAGTACCCGTCAATCTAACATAATCCTCGCAGAAATATTTGTTTACCGTTGGCGTCGCACTTATACACAGGCAAAAAAATCGTCGCAAGGTTTTTCGCCCTGCGACGGTTTTTAACTTTCTAAAAGCTAGAAACTATCAGCTAAAATCAGTCTATCCACTCGGCTCGCTTTGTCGTGAAGAACATATCGTCAACTTTCCAGTTATATCTTTCGGTTTCATCGTTATATACTTTTTGATTGATTTCGTCTACGTTCAGATAAGTGTAGTTGATACGCCACAAATCCTCAATGCCAAAGTAGCTGTAGCAAGAATCCTCGCTTAGATTGAAAGATTTTTCTGCTTTATAAACGCGCTCCAATGCCGGAATTCGATAATCTTTTTCCTTATGCGATTTAGAGTTGCCTCTATATTTGCCTTCCAGAAGAGCTTCTGCGTTGGGCTTGTAGTCAAGAGGTATTTCATAGGGGTCTTTCGGGGCGCGGGTGTAGGTGTTCCAATAATCGCTCAAAATCGAACTTCCAGCTGCGGCTTGTGCATGAACGAAAGTATTTTCGGCTACGGTATCGACATCGAGGACATCAGGCGACGTAAGCGGCTTTGTCAGCATGTTGCCTTTTTTGTCGACGATTATATAGTTGTCCGAATTTTTATCATTGTTTTGGACTTTCGTGTAGTACTCAATTTTGTCGTCGTCATCGTCTTTAACGTATTTAACAACCGGTTTGCCATCGTCGTCTAGTAAAACTTCGCCGTCTTCGTCAAGCATAGTAATCTTGTGATATTTTGCGATAATCTGCGGCTCCTTCGGCAAAGTAGCTGTTTCCACTTTACTTGTGAAATAAGTGACGCCGTTTTTTTTGCCCCACTCTAACTTATCTTTTTTCCAGTTGCCACGTTGATTGCTATACCAAGTTCTGTCGATTGCCCAGCTGTCACCATATTGGTTGTAGATGGCATCATTCAAATTTACGTGTACGTCTCCGTCAGTCGTCGTAATATTGCCCGTCTTTTTATAGGAAGAGTCAAGTTGTTTGTCAGTGTAACTGTCGTCAATCATTCTAACGCCCTTGCCGCCGCTAGTTGTCAGTTTGAGGTCGTAGACATTGACATAGAAATATTCTTTATCGCTTCTAACTTTGACATACGGCAACTTTCTCTTGTCGAGATACTTTACATTGCCGTCGATAAGAACTTTAACGTAATTGCTATCTGTAGTGGCAGTGTCACTTATAATTTCGGAACTGTTTTCAACGTAATAGGTCGCTGTGGTTTCGTTGTAATCTTCATCTGGGAAGGTGACAGCCACAATTTGCGAATCAGTTAATCCGCTAAACGCTTTGAACTTTTCCTTGTAAGTTGCGTTGACGTATTTGCCAAAGGTTTTATTTTCATTGTGCTTGCCGTTTTCTATAACTTTGTATGCTTCGTTTTCGGAATCGGCTTTGGTGTATTCAAGCAGGATATATTGTGGAGCGGTACTTGCTTCTTTAATGTGAATGTCGCCCGAATTTATTTCGACTATCTCGGTGTTTTCACCGGCATGCTCTCTATTGATATAACTCATATCAACGAGATCGTCTTCGTGGAAGAAAACAGTTTGCTCGCTACTATCTTTGCCTTTCTCAAAGTCGCATTTGAAATTCTCAGGTGTGTTAAAGCCGTCATATAATTTAATAGTGCTGCCGCTCGTCATTTCTTCTTGCGTCACGGAAGACAAATAACATTTAGCGATAATAAAGCCAGTTAACTTGTTACCGTTGCCGTTAATGACTACGGGGCTTTCAGGCATGTAAATAATCGCGTTCGTGTCTTCGTTAAAATTTATAACGACGGGTTGCGAATGACGAATCAATACGCCGTTTGAGTCTTTTGCATAGTCAATATTTTCGGGACCTGTATAGAACAAGACATACGGGCGATAGGCATAACTTTTTCCGTCGCTAGTTAATGCAGTGTTGTCGCTACTAAAGTTTACAGTAACTTGCCGCACGGAGTTATAATTCTTAACAGGATTTCCATCGTACTGTAACTGGCGAATTATCGGATCGCTCTCAATTCTCGCCCAAAGGACATCGGCTCGCTTTGAGGGGTCACGTGTCTTAAAACTATCTTCAAAATCTACATTGAATAAAACTCGCTTATCTTCGCCATTACCTTCTTTCCAAGGATAACTATTGCTTACGTTAGTGTATGCTGAAAAATTAGAAAGTTTAGAAGCGACACCCGAACCTAAATCCCAGTCCGTCGTGAACATGGAATTAACTCCTACATCAGCTCGAAAGTCAATATTTATAGAATCAACTTTAAGCTCTGAATACCATGTGTTGCCGTTTGCAGCAGTCGATTGACCGTCGCTTTTTTTACTACTTTTATCGTCATTTCTTGATGTCGGTTTTACGACAACGCTTTCCGTTCGGTATGGGTTATTATTTGCATATTCGACACCAACACCGTCTTTCGCCTTGTAGTGATTCCACTTGCCGCCCGAAATTTGTCCGCCTGTTTCAAGTAAATATTTTTTTGTATATTCCCAGTTGTCGATGACCATTGAGCGTTCCAGCGATTCCATTGGCGTAATCAAGCCTCTATCATGGGGTTGCAACAGCACGACAGCCCTAACCGGCGCGTCCATATCTTCAAACCAACCTGGCATGAGGAAATGCTTAATTTTTTCGTCTAAGGAGACCACGTAATACAAAGGACCGAGAACGTCGTTTTTGCCGTCAACGATTTTGTATTTAAGTTCGACGGTACCTTTAACTGCCGAATCTGCTTCGGTGCTCCAACCGTCCGTCGCGTTTAAAGTATTTTGGTAGGTGGCGGAAGTGTCAACTGTATCGTCGTCCAACAAATTTTTCCGCACATATTCTTCCGCCAAGTCGCGTCCTTCTTTTAGCGTGTCTGCAACTTTTTCCAATGTCTTGTAGCTGTACAATGTGCCTGTGGTAACGGCACCAAAAGTATTTTTATAAACGTTTTCGTAGTTGTCAAAATCAGCCGGCAACTGATTACTGGCAAGTTGCACGGGGTAATAATTTTCAAAAGCTCTATTTTCTTTAACAAGAGCGCGTGCACCCGCTAAAGCCGCCGCGTCAGCCGCATTTTGGAGGCGCGACACATTCAGATAGTACCAACCTAAATCAATTCCTACACCAACAAACAAAAACAAAAAAGGAATAAGTAATCCGTACAAAGCCAATACTTGCCCGCGCTACTTCATCTTGATCCTTATCATGGATACGCGCTTCCTTTCTCTATAAATGTTCACCTCAATTTCATTATAACCAGCAAAAAAATTTTTTTCAAGTTTTTTAACTATGCAATTAATCTATGTCATTCATAAAAAAAATCGCCGCAAGGAATTTCTCCCTGCAACGATTTTTTTAGTGATTAGTGGTTGGTGGTTAGCGATTAGGCAGTTCACTAGCCACTAACTACTAGCCACTGGAATCAGTCTATCCATTTGCCGCGCTTTGTAGTGAAAAACATATCATCAACTTTCCAAGCGTCTTCGTCTTCGTTCGGATTGCTACTCTCCACTCTCGCGTTAAGCTCGTCAACGTTCAGATAAGTGTAATTGACACGTCGCAATTCCTCAATCTGGAAATAGCTGTAACAAGAATCAGAGTCAAGGTTGAAACCAATTTCCCTGTTGTCAACTTTTACAGATGGATAATAAACGCGTTCCAATGCCGGTACTTTATACAACTCTTTTACGCGATTGCCACTCGTCCCTACATATTTGCCGCTATCAGTAGTTCTTCCAGGATCTCCGGGCTGTTCTTTAACCGGATAGCCTGAAATTTCGTCTTCGGATTCGGTCGTCCGGCGGGTATATGCGTTGTAGTATTTACTTAATTCCGAATCTGTCAGAGATGGTTCTTTTTTTTCATCTTCTTCTTCCAAGACAGTATTCTGCGTTTCAGTTTCAACAGTCTGAACTTCCTGCGGCGTGATGAGCACTGATTGCAAATCGCCCCAGTTGTCGACGATTATCGGATTGGTTACATCATTGCCGGCGGCGTCTTTTCCTGTGGCACCGTCGGGGAGCACCTCCATATAATAAGCCGCTTCGCCATTTGTCCATTCTTTTTCCTCAACGTAGAAAACATTGCCCTCGTCGTCCGTTACTTTGCGGTACTCGGCAACCACAGGAACTTTACTTATGATAATGAAACAATTAAAGCCGTCCGATTCTACAAATTTAATTTCGCTATCAATATATTCTTTACTGTAAGTATTGTCCCATAATGATTTTTGAATAAATTTGTCGCTTTTATATGTATCTGTGGTCGGTTGCCAGAGTTCATCGCCCGAAACGTTGCCCGTTTTACCGAGACTTTCATCTACCGTGTTTAGACCGTAGACATCACTTTTCCTTGTTTTTTGAAGATCGTATACAGAAACATATGCACGGATTTCGTTTCTTCTAACTTTAACATATGGCAAACTTGTTTTAGGGATATATTTTGTTTCAGTTTTTTCTTCGCCGTTATCAACAAAATGCCGCAGTATTTCGACGTATTTAATTTTTGTATTGTCGGGAGCCTCGTCTTTAATGTCGGTTTTGGCGACGACGTATTTTTCATCATCGCAGAGATTTTTTCCAGTCGGAAAAGTAACTGTATCAATTTCCGATTCGGAAAGACCCGTAGCCGCCATAAACTTTGCTTTGTAAGTGGCATTGACGTATTCGGTAAAGCTGTTATATTGATTGGCTTCCGCTTTGGTAGTGCTTAAAGTCGGATGTTCGGTAGCCTCTACTTTCTCGTAAAAGGAAATATTGCCTTTTGCGTCAGTTTTTTTTAAGTAATTTTTGTCCTCAGCGATTTTGTTTAATTGAGTCTCGGTTAAGAGGTCTTGCTTAGTAAAGAGCTTTTTGCCGTACATATCCGTAATTGTCGTATAATCCTCGTCTTCCATATCCTTTGCAGTTTTGAGGCGGCGATATTCTTTAGCGACAACAAAGCCCGTTAATTTATGCCCGTTGCCGTTTATGATGACGGGACTATTGGGCAGGTACAAAATAGCGTTCCAATCTTCGTAAAGATTTAAGATGACAGGTTGCGATACTCTAACCGCGCTGTTTGTGTAAACTTCTGGTCCATCATAAAATATGACAAACGGTCGTTGCTTATAAACTTTTTGCCCGTTAATAGTTTCGTAAGCTGTGTTAGATACATGTGCATTTAAAACTATCTGATGAACGGAGTTCCAACTGCCACCGTATTCAAACCACAAAGGATCGCTCTCAATATGTGTCCACAAAATATCGGGCACTAAGTCGTTACTGTTGCGATCTGTCCACGCATAATTAAAATTAAACGAAGTGATTAAGCGCATATAGGCTGCCTTTGAATCTGCATTCCAACCTTTTGCATACTGAGTGGTGCCTATTGTTCCGCCATTCGGCAATTCGGAGCGCAAATCCCAGTCTTTACCTGCGAATTTATTGGTAAAGGTATATTCTACTCTGAAGTCGAGATTTAAAGAGTCAATATCTGTATCGTTATCGTTTCCGCCGCCAGTCGTGTATTGATTTTGTGTACGGTCGCTTTTGGAATTTTTGGTACGTAAGTCGTTATGAACATTTACAACTTCCGTACGATTAACATCTCCGGTTGTGTAATGAACACCATCTTGGTCTGATTCTTGGAAATGTGCCCATTTGCCTTTATAACCTGCTTCCGGATTGTTTTTAGTATTGTCTTGATAAATAACGTTTTGAATTACTTGCGACAGTGAAAGGTCGTTGAGATTTTTAACTAAGTCGAGGTCGCGAGGTTTAATAACAGCCCAAGCAACAACTATAGCGTCCATCGGTTCAAACCAACCGGGCATAAACAAATGATTAATTTTTTCGGTGAGTTGAACTTTATAGTATCTGAAACCCGTACTTTCAGTGCTAGATAACTTTTCGCGATCCGCGTCCAAAATTCTCGTGAACAATGTCGCACTGAACGTAACATCTTTGTCGCTTGTCCACTCGTTAATCGTTTTTTTTGCCGTACCGCTAATTTCGGCATGTTCTTTGGTTACATCGTAAAGATTTTGGGTGACGTATGAAAGGGCTTCCGTTTTGCTCTGTTGCAGTTCACTTACTGAAAGTCCATTTTTCTTAGCGAGGTCTACTTTGTTGATTATGGTGTTACCGCTTTCGTCGGTTTCACCCGTATCAATATTAAAGCTACTGTAATAAGTGTCGTCTTTTACGCCGCTCGGCTCGGTTGTCAAGCCGTCAACAAAATAATCTCTCATTGTTTTATCTTTTTCAGTTAGTTCAAACGCACCAGCCAACGCCGCCGCATCAGCCGCATTTTGGAGCCTTGACACATTCAGATAGTACCAGCCCAAATCTAAACCAACGCCTACAAACAAAAGCAAAAAAGGAATAAGCAATCCATACAAAGCTAAAACTTGCCCACGCTGAATTATTATTTTGAACTTCATGATTGACACGCTCCTTTCCTAAAAAACTATCCGAATTTTTGAGTATTATATATTAAACTGCCATAATCATTCAAGCTTTAGTCAAGAAATTTGTTGTTTAATTTGATTTACGACGCCGCCTTTGCTAGAATAATTAAAATTTTTATTTTGGAGATGATTTATTTTGCTTGATATGAAATTTGTACGCGAGCCGCTTTAAAAGCGGCGGAACAGTTGTCGCGCTTCAATGTTACGGTAACGGCAAGGTTATAGCCGCGCTTAAACATAAAAACTTTTTAGGAGATGATTTACTTGCTTGATATGAAATTTGTACGTGACAATCTTGATTTAGTTCGCGCAATGTTAAAAAATCGCAACAATCCTTTGAGCCTCGATGACTTCAGCGACTTGGAGCAGAGACGTCGCGCCATTTTAGCTGAAACGGAGCAACTTAAAAGCCAACGCAATTCGACTTCAAAAAAAATCGGCGCAATGAAAAAAGCTGGCGAAGATACAACCCAAATTTCCGCTGAAGTTCGCCAAATGGGCAATAAAATTTCTGAACTCGACGCCCAACTCCGCGACGTTGAAAATAATTTGCGCGATTTACTTTTGCATATTCCGAACATTCCCGCCGCTGACGTTCCCATTGGCAAAGACGACACTCAAAATCCCGAAATTCGCAAATGGGGCACGCCACGCAGTTTTGACTTTGAACCTAAAGCGCATTGGGAACTTGGCACCGCGTTAAATATTTTCGACTTCGACCGCGCAGGTAAAGTTACGGGAGCAAGATTTACTTTTTATCGCGGCTTGGGTGCTCGTTTGGAACGCGCTTGTATAAATTTCATGATGGATTTGCACGCCAACAAGCACGGTTATACAGAAATGCTCGCGCCGTACATTGTCAATCGTGACAGCATGATTGGAACCGGTCAACTGCCCAAATTCGCTGAGGATATGTTTAAGCTTGAGAATTTGGACTATTATCTCGTGCCAACTGCTGAAGTTCCCATGACTAATTTTCATCGCGACGAAATTTTATCTGCTGAAACTCTTCCGGAATATTATTCTTGCTATACGGCGTGTTTCAGAGCGGAGGCGGGCGCGGCAGGTCGTGACACTCGTGGTTTGATTCGTCAACATCAGTTTAACAAAGTTGAATTGATTAAATTTACTAAGCCAGAGGATTCTTGGAACGAATTAGAAAGCATGGTTAATGCCGCCGAAGACGTTTTGCGCATTTTGGAGATTCCCTATCGCGTCGTTTTGCTTTGTACCGGCGATATGAGTTTTACTTCCGCCAAAACTTACGACATTGAAGTTTGGATGCCCGCGCAAAATAAATATCGCGAAATTTCTTCTTGCTCTAACTGCACAGATTATCAAGCTCGCCGTGCCAATATAAAATTCCGCCGCGATAACAAGTCTAAGCCCGAATTCGTACACACTTTGAACGGTTCAGGAATTGCAGTTGGTCGAACGGTTGCCGCGATTTTAGAAAATTATCAACAAGCTGACGGTTCAGTTAAAATTCCTAAAGCTTTGATTCCGTACATGGGCGTCGAAGAGATTCGCGCTTAAAATCATTGACAGTAATAAATATAGAATATTTCAGCCTTCAAAGTTTTGCAGAGCTTCGGAGGCTGTTTTCGTTAATAATCTTAGATTTCTGTTAAAAGTTTTGAGTTTATGTTGACTAACTTTAGGGGGTAGTGTAATATATAATTTATAAGGTACCCTATTATCAAGGAGACTTTAAATATGAATCGCAAAGATAATTTTAGGAGGAATACTTATGGCTGCTTTTAACATTAAACGTTCGCCGAATGACGAGAAACTTTTTCAGCCTGTTGCTGGTAAGGAAGAAAATGTTGTAACGTCTGGCAGAGGTTCTTACGGAGGAGGCAACATTACATTTTTCCATGAACCAAAAGCAAACGTTTTGTTCGGACGTTTTTGCTCGCTTGCGGGCGGAATTACTTTTCTCATAGGTGGTAATCATCCCCTCAAAAATGTTGTTTCGACCTCTCCGCTTGATATAGGTGGCGTTGTCAAAGAAATGTTCGATAAAGTTCGCCCCAACCTTAGTCCTCTTCCAAATGTTCGACATAATCCGCGTCAAATTATCATCGGGCACGACGTGTGGATTGGGATGGGTGTAACGATTATGGGCGGCGTCAAGATTGGCAATGGCGCGGTTGTAGGTACAAATTCTGTCGTAGCAAAGGACATTCCTCCTTATGCAATCGCTGTTGGCAATCCTGCACGAGTTATCAAGTATCGTTTTGACGAAGAGACGATTAGAAAAATGCTCGCTGTTAAGTGGTGGAATTGGGACTTGGAAAAAATTGCCGACAATTTCCCTCTCATGAACGATTTTGAAAAATTTTTGGAAATTAATTATTCGCCCGAACTTGAATTTTTTCCGGAAGATACTTTCAGTCGTCAACTTGAGAGGTATACCGGGGGGGGGGGGATTTTTATCATTTTATTCCGGATTTTATCGCTACGAATCCTCTGTGGCCTAATGTCGTTAAGAATTTTCGTCAGACGGATTTGAAAGACGTTTCGCTCGTCATTTGGCTCGGCAACGACGCAACAGAGGAAAATATAAATTCTCTCGTTAAAGCAGTTGATTTTGACAGCAACATTTTTATATTCAAACACGAAAAATTATTCTCTCCTGCCGCGCTCAGAAAAGGTACGCACTTTATAACAACACGCGAAATGACGACGCTTGAAGCTTTGGATTATCTTTGGAACACAAACGTTAAAATTATTTCCGCGCTTGATGACGATATTTTTTAAAACTTCACAACAGAAATCATTACAAGGCAAATAACTTAAAATTTTGTTAAAAGTTTTGAGTTTATATTGATTAAATTTAGGGGACGGTGTATCATACAATTAATTCGTAAGGTACCCTAGATTATCAAGGAGGCTTTAAATATGGATCGCAAAGATAATTTGACGAACGCTTTACTTGAGACGCATCATCTTTTGCGTTGCTACAACATGATCTGGTATGGAAAAAAATTCGGCGGGCTGGATCCTCGACAGGGGCAAGGAAGAATTTTGACGGCATTGCGGCGCATGAATAGCATTAGCCAAAAAGAACTCGGCTTTATTTTGGATATTCGTCCGCAGTCGTTGGGCGAGCTTCTGCAGAAGTTGGAGAGCAACGGCTACATCACGCGGCACCGTTCGACGACCGATAAGCGGGCACTTATTGTGGAGCTTACGGATAAAGGCGAAAGATTTCAAGTGCAAAAGCCCGATTACGACGAAATTTTTGCTGATTTTAGCTTTGAAGAAAAGAGAGCCTTTAAGAAGTCGCTGGAAAAAATTTCGGCGCAACTTACTGAATTAATTGAGCGGGAAAACGAGGACGATTTTTATTGAGTATTTGTTAACAGGGAGGGATTCGCAATGGTCAAGGACAGGCTGAAATTTTTTGCGGAAAGTTATTCGGCGCACAAGAAAGCGTTTTCGTTCGTGGTAATTGGGTCGCTTATCGGCGCGGGGCTCGGACTTTTGTCGCCTATGCTGATTCGCCACGTCATGGACGAACTTTTACCGCACGGCATTTCTACGGAAATGATTTTGACGGCGGGTGCACTCCTCACGATTTACGCGGCGAATTATTTCTTGAATTACAAGATTGAAGTTGTCGGGCGCGGCATGGGCGCAAAGATTGAATTCACAATGCGCGAAAAACTTTTCCGGCACTTACTGCGCATGGGCTATTCCTTCTACGACAACGCGCAAAGTGGACAACTTTTATCGCGGCTCGTCAATGACATTGCGGAAGTCGGCAACCTCATGTTCGCAATCCCTCATCTGTTTGTAACTTGCTCAATTACAATGCTCGGCTCGGTTGCGTTGCTGTTTTATCTGAATTGGCAACTGGCAATCGTCGTAACGGCTCTGCTGATTTTTAAAACTTTATCGACAATCAAGCTCAACGGCGATATGAAAAAAATGTTCATGCAGGCGCGAGAAAATACCGGCAACTTGAGCGGGCAAATTTCCGAAAGCTTGCAGGGTATTCGCCTCGTGAAAATTTTCAGCAACGAGGATAAGGAACTTAATAAAATGCTCCGCGCAGGTGAAAATCTTTTGTCGGTACAGGAAAATTCTTTTCGCACGGTCGGTAAACTTCACGGCGGTGTAGACTTTTTTTCTAACGTCATGAACTTAACGATAATCATTTTGGGCGGCGCGTTGATAAGTTTCGGCTTAATGAAAATCAGCGACTTGGTTGCGTTCCTGCTGTATATGATGCTTTGCATGCGACCGGTTTTTCAGCTTATGATGTTGACGGAAGTTTATCAACGGGGCATGGCGGGCGTTGAACGTTATCACGAGCTGATGAACTTGCCCGAAAGTAGCGAACTTTCTGCCGAGCGTGTCGCTAAACTTGAAACTGCGTCGGAAATTGAATTTTCCCACGTGAACTTTGGCTACGAGAATAACGCGCCGATTTTTAACGATTTTAATCTTAGCATAGCGGCGGGCGAACACGTAGGGATTGTCGGCATGACGGGCGGCGGCAAAACTACTTTGTGCGAATTGCTTTTGGGCATGTACGACCTCAACGGCGGGACAATTTCTATCAACGGGCGCGACATTAAAACCGTTAAGACTGAAAGTTTGCGCAAAGAAATTGGCATGATTCAACAGGATACATTTCTGTTTTCGGCGAGCGTCAAGGACAATATTGCTTATGGACGCGAAGACGCAACCGACGAGGAAATTTTTGAGGCGGCGCGGCTTGCAGAGGCTCACGAGTTTATTAGCGAGCTTCCGAACGGCTATGATACTTTTATCGGTGAACGCGGCGTCAAACTTAGCGGCGGGCAGAAACAACGCCTTGCAATCGCCCGAATGTTTTTACGCAATCCGAAAATTTTAATTCTCGACGAGGCGACCAGCGCACTTGATAACGAGACGGAACGCCAAATTCAGCGGGCCATGCAGAAACTTTCAGAAAATCGCACGACGATAACTGTTGCTCATAGATTGGCTACGATTCGCAACTCTAATAGAATTTTAGTTTTAGAACACGGCAACATAACAGAGGAAGGCACGCACGAAAATTTAATGGAACAACGCGGCGTTTACTACAATCTTTCGACCAATGCCGCCGCGTAAATCTAACTACTAACAACTGACCACCAATCACTAACAAGGGGGATGCTCTTTTGAATGAGCAACTTTTTTTTAATACGAAAGAAATTTTCAAAGATTTAAATCCTAAACAAAAAGAGGCAGTAGAATGCCTCGACGGACCACTTTTGATAATGGCGGGGGCTGGCTCCGGCAAAACGCGAGTTTTAACTTGCCGCATTGCAAACTTAATCGCGCAGGGAATTTCGCCCTTCAACATTTTGGCAATAACTTTTACGAATAAAGCGGCTAATGAAATGAAATCCCGCGCAGAAAAATTAATCGGCGAATCTGCACGGGGCGTGATTTTGAGTACGTTTCATTCTTTTTGCGCTCGACTTTTGCGGCGGGAAATTGAAACCACGGGGCAGTTTAATAAAAATTTCGCCATATTCAACGCGAGTGACAGCAGAAATCTTGTTAAGCAATGCGCCGCCGAAATGGATTTGGGCGAAAATATTTTCTCCAATATCCACTTAAAAATCTCCGACCTTAAGAACAATTTGATTGAGCCGGAAAAATGCTTAAAAGTTCTTGCCGATTATCCGCCTTTTTATCGCAACGGCGTTTACGAAGTTTACAAGCTGTATCAAAAAAAATTGCGGAAAAATAATGCGTTGGACTTTGACGACTTGATTTTTGCCACTGTGAAAATTTTTAAAGATTATCCCGACGTGTTGGCGAGGTATCAAGAGCGGTTCCAATACATTTCAATTGACGAATATCAAGATACGAACGTTGCGCAATATGTGTTGACGAATTTGCTTGCCGCTAAGTATAAAAATTTGTGCGTAGTCGGCGACGCTGACCAATCAATTTACGGGTGGCGCGGCGCGGATATGCGCAACATTTTAAATTTTGAGCGAGATTATCCAAAGGCGCATGTCGTTTTTTTGGAGCAAAATTATCGTTCGACGAAAACTATTTTGCAAGCCGCCAATGCCGTTATCGAAAACAATATTGACCGCAAGCCTAAAGAACTTTGGACAGAAAACGAGAGCGGCGAAAAAATAAAATTCCTGCATTGCAAGGATGACAGACAAGAGGCGGCGATTGTTGCCAGTGAAATTAGGCGGCTGGTTGAGCGCGAAAATTTTCTTTACAACGAAATTGCATTGCTCTATCGCACGAATGCCCAATCGCGCATGTTCGAGGAAAAATTTATGCAGGAAGAAATTCCGTATCTCATAATCGGCGGGCTGAAATTTTATGACCGTAAGGAAATAAAAGACATTGTCGCCTATTTGCATGTTATCGCCAATCCTCGCGACGACCTCCACCTTAGACGGATAATCAATGTGCCAACACGCGGAATCGGCTCAACTAATGTCGCTAGAATTATGGAATTTGCGGAAAGTCACGGGCTTTCAATCTTTGAAGTCGTTGCCGACCAAAAACTTTTAGGGCAAGTGGAAGGGCTTAATACACGGTTCCGCGCAGGTGTCAAAAATTTTGCGGCAATGATGATGAGTTTTACGGAATCGGCGAATAATCTTTCGATTGACCAGCTGATAACAACTGTGCTTGACGAATCCGGTTATACAAAAATGTTGCACGAGACCACCGAAGTCGGCAAGAAGGAAAATATTTCACGCGAAGAAAATTTGGGGGCGTTTGTCGACAGCGCGAAAGAGTTTGTTGAATTAAATCCGAATGCCTCGCTTGAAGACTTTTTAAATCACGTCGCTTTAATAACCGACCTCGACGCAGTGGACGAAAAAGACTCCCGCGTCAAGCTTATGACAGTTCACGCGGCGAAGGGCTTAGAATTCCCTGTGGTGTTCGTCGTGGGCATGGAAGAAAAACTTTTCCCGCACGCGAACGCCTTAGACAGAGACGACGACACCGAGCTTGAGGAGGAGCGACGCGCTTGTTATGTTGCCTTAACTCGCGCTAAGAAAAAACTTTATATCACGGCGGCGGCAGAGCGAATGTTTTTCGGAAAAATGAGACCGCAAGAAATTTCGCGATTTGTCGAGGAAATCCCTCCAAGCTGTTTTGCTGGCAGTGCTTTGCGATCTGCTAAAAAAAATTCTTCGCCGCCAAAATCTACATATAAACCACCGACGGCTTATCGCCCCGCGCAGATGATACCCAACGAGAAAAAATCTTCGTCGCGTGTCGTGTGGCAAGTCGGAGATCAACTTAATCATAAAAAATGGGGATTCGGTACTGTCATGGCAACGGATAATTCAACCGTCACCGTGTCTTTCGCGAATCCCGAAATTGGCATAAAAAAACTTATGAAAAGTGTCGCACCCATTAACAAAATCTAAGTTATAAATATTTCCGATTGGCTCTTCCAAAATTTGGAGAGTCTAATTTTTTTTGCCAACCTTCTTTGTTAAGCGATTGCGTAAAAAATTTTTAAATTCTTCCTCGCCCGATTGAAATTTGACTTCGACGCAGATAACGTAAATCGGAATGTCCCAATTTTCTTTAGCAACCTCGTTGGGAATTTTAACGGCGTCTTTCTCCGTGACAATAATCATTTCAGCCGCGAATGAATCAGCTTGCCGCAAAATATCTTCCATTTCCATAATCGTATAGTCGTGGTGGTCTGGGTAGCGCAAACTTGAAATAATTTCTGCGCCCAAATCCCTAAGCGTCCGTTCAAACGAGGCGGGATTGCCGATAGCCGATACTGCCATAACTTTTCGTCCTGAAATATTTTTAACGGAAATTCCTTTGCCCGACAAATCAATCGACCACTCGGCAAGCGGAATCAAACAACGCGGCTCGTGAATGCTTTCGACAATCTGCGCGGCAGAATTATATTTACGAATAGTTTGACGAATCAAATCACAGGAGCCTTCGCGAGCTTGGTCAACTTTAGTCATTAAGCAAACATCTGCGCGGCTAATATGCGACAAAGATTCACGAAGAATTCCGCGCGGGAGCAAATGCCCATTGCCGAAAATCGACACCGCGTCAATCAACAAAATATCTAAATCGCGAATAACTTGCCAATGTTGATAGCCGTCGTCGAGAATCACAACTTCCGCGCCAAAAGTTTCTATAGCGTATTGTCCGGTGACTGCACGCCGCGCCCCGATTAAAACTGGAACGTTCGGTAAATGTTTAGCGAGCATATAAGCTTCGTCGCCCGCTTCCGTCGCGTCCATGTTTAAATTTTTACCGTCGCTGACAATGCCGACTTCGCCATAAAATTTCGCACGATAGCCGCGATTTAAAATAACAACGCGATAACCCATGTCGCGAATTTCTTTAGCCAGCCGTTGAGCTGTAGGAGTTTTGCCCGTGCCGCCGACCGTTATATTCCCTAAACTTATAACAAAACAATTTAAGCGTTCCTTGCCAGAAAAACCTAATTGATAGCCGAGCAAGCGCAAATTTACAAGTCCTTTATAAATCAGCGAGGCAATATACAAAATAAAAATTATCAGCGGCGTAAATACTCCGCGAACTTCCTCGTCGTGAATCAGTTTCAGAAAATATGTTTGGACGTTCTCAATTTTTTCCGTCGTGCGAAGGCGGCGCGCATTTTCTTTAGCTTCGTATTCGGTGAGCATTTGCCGCAAAAGAATTGCCGATTTACGAGAGGCACCGCGATTTTCATGAACAATTTTAATCGTCTCTTCCTCAAGGCGGCGGCGTTCGTCTGGTTCGTCGAAAAGTTTCTTAGCCTGCGCGGCGAGTTCATCAGCGTCGTTAACTGTAATGCAAGCGTTGCGATTTTTAAAGAGAGCGTGCAAGTCCTTAAAATTTTCCATGTGGTGCCCGACGATAATCGCTTTACCGTGCGCTGCCGGTTCCAAAATATTATGCCCGCCGTGCGAAATTAAACTGCCGCCGACGTAAATCACATTGCCGACGCTGTAAACTTGTCCGAGTTCGCCGATTGTGTCGAGGATAATAATATCTTCGTTAGCGGGCGGACGTTTCTGCAATTCAGTTCGCGTGCCGACGGTAAAACCTGCCGCCTTACACAACGCGACAACTTCACGAGTTCTTAAAAGTTCACGTGGAGCAATGACGAGCCGCGCCTTTGGGTGATTTTCGCGAATCGCTTTAAAAGCTTTGAGTACAAAATTTTCCTCGCCTCGATGGGTACTGCCCGCCAAAAAAATTTCCGTCGCGTCCGTCAAGCCCATGTCCGATAAAATTTTTTCGCGCTGTTCGGTTGTCACGTCTGTATACGTCTGGTCAAATTTCGTGTTGCCGGTGATAGTGACGAGTTCCTCCGGTGCGCCGAGCTGTTTAACATAACCCGCATCGACCGGCGACGCCATAGCAAAAAGTTTAACGGTGCTTATCATGTCGCGCAAGATTGAAAACATGTACTTATAACGCTTAACGCTTTTTTCCGAAATGCGCCCGTTTACCATCATAACTGGCACGTGATTTTCTCTTGCCGCCTTTAAAAAATTTGGCCAAAGTTCCGTCTCGACATTCAAGAAAACTCGCGGGGAAATTTTTTTAAACACCGACGCCGACACGAATGGCAAATCCAACGGGAAATAAATTATGCTGTCCGCGTCCTTGATAATTCGGTTCGCCATTTCGTAGCCCGAAGTTGTCACGACAGAAACTAAAATTGGCGATTTAGGAAATTCGCGGCGAAATTCTTTAATAAGTGGGCTTGTCGCTACGATTTCCCCGACGGACGCCGCGTGTACCCATATGCAATTTTTTTTCGCGACGGGGTCAAGTGCGCCCTTCGGGAAAAATCCGAAACTTTGCTTGATTCGCTCGACGAAACCGCGCTCACGTATTGAACGAATCATGAACACTGGAATAATTAGAATCACGACGAGTATCGCCGCGAGGTTGTAAAGTACTTGCAATTAACGCGCTCCTCTTTATAAATTTTTTAGCCGTTGTAACCGAATCGACGCGCCTTAGCGAAGTCAGCTCGCGCCCGTTCATGGTCGCCGATTGCCTGATACATAATTCCGCGATAGTAACAAGCCGTCGCCATTAGCTTATTTCCAGTTAAGACGTATTTTTTATCAAAGGAAAAATTTGTCGCCATATGAATAACCTTGCTTAAATTGGCAATAGCCATAGGGTAATTGTTCAAACTGTAGTAGGAATAGCCGATAAGCAAATACATTTGAATCCAATTCGGATCGAGTTGAGCGGCGCGGTTGAAATCGGCAATAGCTTTTTTGTAATCCTCAATATTGTAATTCATTGTGCCGCGAGCACCATAAGCAAGGGCGTTATTGGGATTCAGTTCGATAGCGTCGCCAAAAAAAACTTCAGCGTTACGATAATCGCCTTTCTCCAAGAAGGTCAAAGCTAACTCATATTTTTTGTTGGAAAGAAAAACTTTATCTTCGGTAACGAAATTTTGAGTAATTGGGGCTTGGTATTGTTGAGTTTTAACATCAGCAAGTTGTTGTTTAAGTGCGGCGATTTGTTTATCCTGTTCGGCGTTAGCGCGACGAAGTTGTTCATTTTGCTCAACGAGAGACGCACGCTCTCCATTATCTTTAGCGAGCCATTTATTAATGTCGTCGCTGTCGATATTTGCTTTGACGGTCGCACGAATCCGCGTTGTGTTGTCGTCAACGAATTCACGCTTAAACTTCACGTCAACGATTTTTAAAATGCCGCTAGTCATAGTTAAAATTTCGTCGTGCTTAACTTGTGCGTCAATAACTTCAGTGCGGCTCTCAACGTAAACGCCCGCCTGTTCGCAAGCACTTTGTTCGGCGCGTTGTTTAGCCCGCTGTTGAGCCACGTCGAAAGTTTCAAAGTCGCTCATGAGATATTCGCCGACTCCTTCATAAGTTTTTATTTCAGCGTTAACCGTCGAGGCAACGAGCAAACTCATAATCAACACAGTTAAAAATTTTTTCACAATAAATCCTCTCTTGAGCGCGGCGATTAGCTGTAAACTTTTTAACGCTGAACGCGACAGCTGTTCCGCCGCTTTTAAAGCGGCTTTTTTCATGACTCGCACCTCCCAAAAAAATTTTGTCAATTATATCACACGGCGCAAAAAAAATCTGCCGCCTTCAACAACAGATTAAAATTTTTTCGTAACCTCTTATCCAATTATTGTCGAAAAAATTATGTGAGTTGTATTGTTTTTTCTCATTGCCCATGTTATAAGGAAAAACAAAGTTAAATTTTAACAATCAGAATCAAGGTTTGGTAAATATCAAAAAGGAATTGGACAGCTTAATTAACTTCGTCAAGCTCCAACGTCTGCGCAGTCAACGCGGCTTGAATATCCCGACAATTTCTTTGCATATGGTTTTCACCGGCAATCCCGGTACTGGCAAAACGACTGTTGCCCGCCTAATGTCGAAAATTTTATTTGAGTTGGGTTATTTGTCCAAAGGTCATTTGATTGAAACGAATCGCGCAGGAATGGTCGCTGGTTATGTCGGTCAAACTGCTCTCAAGACGGAAGAAGTTGTTCGTCAAGCTGTCGACGGCGTTCTGTTTATCGACGAGGCATATTCCCTTGTCAGCGATGACGACTACGGACAAGAGGCGATCGATACCTTACTTAAGCTTATGGAAAATTATCGGGACAATCTGTTTGTTATCGTCGCAGGCTATCCTCAACTTATGGAAAAATTTATTGCGTCAAATCCGAGACTTGCCTCGCGTTTTAACAAGTACATTGAGTTTCATGACTACAACCGCGAAGAACTTTTCCAGATTTTTGATACACCTGCACGAAAAATTCCTACCGCCTTGACGCCGCCGCGCAGATTCTTAGAGACTTTATCGACAAGTTGACTGCGCACAAGGACGAAAAATTCGGCAACGCACGCGCCATGCGAAATATTTTTGAACAATGCATTGCTTTTCACGCCAACAGAATCATGAGCATGAAAGAAATCCCCGATGACTTGTCGACGCTTGCCAAATCTGATATAATTTATTGCCTAAATTAATAAAGGAGAGGATTTTATGAGAAAGGCAGAACTTATTGACCTTCTTGTTTCCGATTATTGGCAAGACGAATCCGAGCTTAAGAAAATGACCAAAGCTGAATTGGAAGAGCTTTTAGACGACTTGACAGACGAAAGCGACATGTTCCCGAACGGTCGAGACTATGACGCCGAAAACGAAGACGGAATTTGAATGAGGACGATTTAATTATGAATTTAGACTATATACGTGACAGAGTTGC
Source organism: uncultured Selenomonadales bacterium (assembly GCA_946408355.1). Classification (GTDB taxonomy): domain Bacteria; phylum Bacillota; class Negativicutes; order Selenomonadales; family Selenomonadaceae; genus Quinella. The sequence goes on along the minus strand of CAMJRX010000020.1, from coordinate 22,994 downwards.
TATTGTGAACGATTTGGTAAAATATTCCCGGTCGATTATAGATAAAATGGTTAATGGCTCTGACGTAAATGATTGGAGAACAATACTGTCTTTAGAGAAAAATTGGTTGCCCTTCATAACCTCATGACAGTAGAGAATATTTTTGGTTGCGCATTGGATGAAATGAACGATATGAAACAATCCGACGAAGACAGCAAGTGGACTTTCCCGCTGGAAAAAGAGCTCAATAAATTTACCAAAGAATGTCTTATGAACAGTATTGATACTCTCATTGATTGTTCAAGATCGTTGTCGTTTGAAGATTACCGAGCGCGAAATTTTCAAAATGAACTTCGCTAAAAGATGGAAATGCTGAGAGACTGGTATAAAAAAGAATATGAACTGAATGATTAAATTTTATCTGGCGCGTTCCGAAGTTGGAGCGGGCTTTTTTGTTTGCAAAATGCGGTATTCGTTGTATAATCTTCGCAACTGGAATTAAGGAGAATAAAACTATGTACACTAAGAAAATTTACTTCAGCGGCGGCAACATCAACGAGTTGCAAGAAATTTTTATTGACGTGCCAGGCGTCGTGAGCGTTTTAATCGGGAAATTATCTGCGCGGAACGTTCACAGCTACGTAAATCACGAGCCGCAAACTTTGGAAAATATTCCGAGCGTCGAAATTGAATTCAATCCAAAGAAAATGGATTTATCGATGTTAATGGACGTTCTGTTCAATGTGCTCAATCCATACGTCGAAAATAATTTGGGCGTTTATTACAATTCGAGCGAAGACGAGCCACAAGTTGAGTTGCATTTGAATTTTATAGCTAATCGCGGCAAGGAACCCGTCGTTTCCAAAGCGTGCTTGACGATTAACGACCCGCATATTGATAAAGTTGTTCGGAAATGTTTTGTTAAAGTCGGACGGCTGATAAATTTTGTCGCCGCGCCCGATGACGAACAATTTTTTCTGCGCAAGCACCCTGAAATAAAAACAGATATAGACTTGACAAAGCTGAAAACTTCCCTTAGATTTTAGCTGACGGGAGGTGAGATAATGCGCGAACGATTGGAGGAAAAGCGGAAGAAATTTTTATGCAAAATGCGCAATCGGAAATTATTTTGGTCATTCATACTTTGTTTTTTAATAATAATGTGTTCGCTGGCGCACTTAGGATTTAATTCGGACTTCACGCGAATAAAAGACGGGTTGACGGAAAAAATTGCACCGGAAAAAGTATTGCCGACGTTTAGCAAGTCAACAACGATAATGTTAATGGGCGTTGACGAGCGCAAAGATGATGTGGGGCGTTCAGATACGCTAATGATTTTAAATTTATCGGAGGATAAAGCGTCGCTGTTGACGATTCCGCGAGATACGCTGGTTTATATCGAACGGCACGGCTACCAAAAAATAAATGCGGCGTATGCATACGGCGGAGCAAAATTAGCGCGTGAAACTGTGGAAGATTTTCTTGGACTTGATATTGATTACTACGTGACGATAAATAAATCGCGCTTTGCTGAAGTGATTGACGCGATGGGCGGCGTTGATATTTACGTTGAACGCGATATGCACTACGAAGACCCTTGGGACGACGACGGCGGACTTTATATTGACTTAAAGCAAGGACTTCAACACCTCGACGGACAAACGGCAATAGAATTTGTTAGATTTCGCGATGCGGAGGGCGATGTTGGGCGCGTTCGTCGTCAACAGGCATTTATGCGAGCCTGCGCGGACAGATTAACTGAACCGTCTATGCTGATTAAAATTCCGGAACTTTTAAGCGTGGCAGTCAAAGCGATTGATACGGATTTAAGTTCAGGGAAAATGTTAGCGGTTGCCGGTTCACTAAAAAGCGCGGAGGCGGCAGGAAATGTTAAAACGGGCGTCGTGCCTGGCTGGTTGCAATATATAGACGGCGTGAGTTATCTGATTCCAGACGGCGAACGGCTCGGCAAAGTCATGCGGAAAAATCTTGACTTCAAAGTTGATAAAAGGCATTTCGAGGAGCTTGCCTACGAATACACGCCCGGAAATGACGCAGATTATTACGATGTGAATTTCAATCCGGAAAAAGATATGCGACTAATGGATTATATGGAGCGGCGAAAATTTGATTTATCGGATAATAAATTGTAAAAAAATTCCTGTCGATAATGGCAGGAGTTTTTTTATTTTATCGTAACGAGAGTTGCGCCCGTGCCGCCTTCGTCTTGGTCGGCGAACTGGAAACTTGCGACGGAATTATTTATTCGCAGAAAATCATGTACACCCCTGCGAAGTGCGCCCGTTCCTTTACCGTGAATAATTAAAATTTGCTTGAGACTGGAAAGTTGCGCGTCGTCGATAAATTTACCGCAAATTTGCTCTGCCTCGTCAACAGTCATTCCGCGAATATCCAAACTTCTGGTAGCGGTTGCAGTTTTTTGTAATAAGCCGAACGAACCGCGATTTTGATTCGTGACAGGTGGAGAAATATTTTTCTGCTGATTGTGGCTAACAAATCTGCAAGCAGAAATTTTAACTTTGGTGCGCATGGATCCGATTTGAACGCTTAAAGAATCGTCTTCAATGGCAAGAATAGTTCCTTTTTGGTCGAGAGATTTTACATAAACTGTATCGCCGACGGCAAGATTTTTTTTATTAATGCGCGTGCCAATATATTTATCAGCGATAATGCCCGTTGACGAATCAATTTCAGCCTCGCGCAACTTATCCCGCGCCTGTTGAATGACTTGTTGACGACGTTTAACGCCCGAATCGTCGAATTGTTCTTTAAGGGCGGCAATAATTTCCTCTGCCTCGCGTTTAGTTTCGCGAATCATGGCGGCGGATTTTTCTTTAGCCTTGCGAATTATATCGCCCTTAGTTTTAGCAATTTCGTCGCGCATTTCGGCGATTTTTTTCTCGTACTTAATAACTTGTTGTTGACGTTCAAAAATTTCTGCGTTGCGCTGTTCAAAAGTCATGCGTTCGTTCTCCAGTTCAGAAATAACTTGCTCAAAATTTGCATGGTCAGCAGTTATAAGTTGTTTAGCACGGAGAATTAAACTTTGCGGTAATCCCAAGCGTTGACTGATAGCAAAAGCGTTGCTCGCGCCTGGAATGCCGATTAACAGGCGATACGTTGGGCGAAGAGTTTCAGAATCAAATTCCACGCAAGCATTTTCGATACCGTCAGTCGAGTAGGCAAAAGTTTTCAGCTCGGAATAGTGCGTTGTGGCAATGGTAGCCGTGCCGATTTGCAAAAGCCGTTCCAAAATTGACATTGCGAGAGCCGCGCCCTCGTCGGGGTCGGTACCTGCGCCGATTTCGTCGAGTAAAACTAAATCTGTCGGCGTAACTTCGTCGAGAATCGCGACAATTTTTTTCATGTGCGCGGAGAAAGTCGATAAACTTTGCTCAATGGACTGTTCGTCGCCAATATCGGCAAAAATATTCGTGAAGACTGCAATACGCGATCCGCTTGCCGCTGGAATATACAATCCCGATTGCGTCATCAAAGCTAAAAGCCCCAAAGTTTTCATGGAAACGGTTTTACCGCCGGTATTCGGACCTGTAACCAATAACATTGAAAAATTTTCGCCGAGTTGAATATCAATCGGAATTACGACGTTTGAATCAATTAACGGATGCCGCGCAGATTTTAAATCAGTAAAACTTTCAAGCTGTGGTTCTGTAGCATTCAAATCGCGGGCAAGTTTGGCTTTAGCAAAAAGTAAATCGACGTCCGCCAAAATTTTTATGTTGTTAGTTAGCGTGTCCAGATTTTTCCTTATGGCGTCGCTTAAGTTGCGTAAAATCCTCATGACTTCGTGACGTTCGGCGGCTTCGAGTTCCTTAACGCTATTATTTAAGTTGACGACGGCGAGCGGTTCAATAAAAACAGTCGCGCCCGTTGCCGATTGGTCGTGAACGATACCTTGAAATTGCGATTTATATTCGAGTTTGACGGGCAAAACATAACGATCGCCGCGCATAGTTACAATCGCGTCTTGAAAAAATTTTTGCTTGCCCGCGTCGTGAAGAATATTAAAAATTTCAGTCTTGATTCGGTTCTGAGCACTGCGCAAGTCTTGACGAATTTTTTGCAACTCAACGCTTGCTGTGTCACGAACTTTGCCGTGTTCATCAATGGCGTTATCTAATTGGCGTTCCAAATTTCCAAGAATTTCAATCTCGGTTGCGCGTGATTTTAATTGTGGCGCGTCGATTTCGGTCTCCTTGAAAAAAATTTTAACCTGCCGCATGGTGTACATAGTCGACAGCACGTCAAGCAAATCCTCTGCATCGGCAACGCTACCAATTTTTATTTTTCTAAACGTCTCTCGAACGTCGCGAAATCCTCCGAGTGGCGGCGCACTTACTGTGAAAATTTTTACTGCCTCCGTCGTAAGCGATAAATTTTCTTTAACCGTATCGAAATCGTCAGCCGGTGCCAATTTTATCGCTAATTCCTTGCCAAAATTGCTTGTCGCGCAATCCCGGAGCCGCGCCAAAATTTTATCAAACTCAAGCGTCTTTAATAAATCCTTCAGCATTGAATCACTCCGAAAGTTTTTCTTCAAATTGTAAATGACTTCTTATCACCCGTCAACAGAAATAAAAAATCCCGCCAACGTGACGGGAAAAAAATTTTTTCGTTGCGAATCAGCGCAAATGCGCCGTGAAGAACATGTATTTTCCGTACTTACGAGTATTTAAGTAAATATTTTTGCCGGATTGATTTGAAATGTAATTGGCAACGTCTTGCGAATTCGTGAAATATTTTTCCTCAAGTGGCGTCATTACGGAAAACCATTTGCTTCATTCGGCAAGTTTTTTGGCAACGAGGTTAATTCCTGCATCCGCGTTGGTCGTTCGTGCAAGGTTGACGCTCCAATTCCGCTGTAAGAGTATCTGAAGTCCACACTCGGTTGAAGTAAATATATACAAATTTTTTTCAGGCATCATTTTTTTGTATCGCATCGTCGCCCGCAGTTACATCAATGAAGTAGGTTTTTCCGTCCCCGTAGGTAATCGTGTTCCATTCGTGAAGACCGCCATTCGCCGTGCCGCCAATTCTGCCGAGCATGTAAAACGCGTCGCTGTAACCCTGACAGTTCGCCTTACCGTCGAGGAGCGCACCAATTGCGGTGACGAAACGCGGCTGATTACTCATGTCTCCCGAAACATAGGTCGCACGATTCATGATTTCAAAGTAGATGCTCATTGCGGTGGGACTCTCTTTTTCGTCAGCTTTGTTTATCTTGTCGGCGATTTCTTTTGATACCTTGTAAAGTTTCATCTCGTCCTGCGAAAGTCAACCCGTATCGCCGCTGAGATAAGCATTGGCGACGCGTGTGCCCGGATATTCCTTGAGCGTGTAAACAATCAACGTGGTCTGTCCGTCGCCGGAGACAATTTCCTGCATAAGTCTGGAGCCCGGACAGATGTTGATAGCTTCGTAAATATTTATGCTCAAACCGTTGGTGAGTACGACGTGAATGACGGTTTGCTCTGCCTGACTTTGACTTTCGAGATAATGCGCCAATTCCGATTTGCTACTGATTTGCTTGACTTTGTTCCAGTCGTAGTAGTTGTTGGCGGCGAGAGCGATTTGCGAAGACAGCATGAACAGGGCGAGGATAGCGGCGGCAAAAACTTTCTTGAGCATGATGTTCACCTCCCAATGATTAATAGAATTCGAATGCATTTTAAATTAATTGTTTTTTTGTCAATATTGCTGCACACAATTCCCGAAGACTTTTTTCAGCTTAATGCTTGCCGTATCATGGCTTTGCCGTGCTCATCAATGGCGTTATCTAATTGACGTTCTAGGGTACCCAAAATTTCAATTTCCGTCGTGCGTCTCCCTGAAAAAAATTTTGACTTGCCGCATGGTGTACATCATCGAAATCACGTCAAGGAGTTCCTCTGAATCAGCAACGCTATTGATTTTAATTTTATTAAACGTCTCGCTAACGTCACAAAATCCGCAAAGCGGTGGCGCACTTACCGCGAAAATTTTTACCGCCTCCGTTGTCAACGATAAATTTTCTTTAACCGTGTCGAAGTCGTCAACTGGCTTGAATGCGTCTTGAATCATTAAATCAACCTTTCAAAAATTTACAAAGCGTGGCGAATTCTTCCAAGCTTAAAGTTTCAGCGCGTCTTTGGCCGTCAATGCCAGATGCCAAAATTTTTTCCCTATCAAAGCACGCCAAAGAATTCAACAAAGTTTTTCGCCGCTTAGCAAATGCCGTGCGTACAACTTTAAAGAAAAAATCCTCGTCTACTTCAAAGGGCGGCTTACGAACGTTGCAGACTACGACTGCGCTTGTAACTTCGGGCGGCGGCAAAAAAGATTCGGGCGGCACTTCAAAGGCAATTCGCGCCTCCGAACGAAATTGAACTGCAACCGACAATGCGCCGTAAATTTTGGAGCCTGGCGCGGCTGTCATGCGTTCGGCAACTTCCTTTTGCACCATCGTCACGATTTTTGTTACCGGCAAATTTTTTTCCAGCAACGTCAATAAGATTTGCGTCGTGATGTAATATGGCAAATTCGCTACGACTTTAAATCTGCGCGGCATGAGCTCCGATAAATTTATTTTTAAAATGTCGCCCGCGACGAGCCGAAAATTTTCGTAGCCCGCAAGTGTTTCCTTTAGCACGGCGGGTAATTTTTTATCAAGCTCAACTGCCGTGACATTCGCGCCCGCCTCAAGCAATCCTTGCGTCAAAGTTCCTATGCCCGCGCCTATCTCTAAAACTTCCTCGCCCGCGCAGATTTCCGCCGCCTCGACAATTTGGCGTACAATGCCCGCGTCAATTAAAAAGTTTTGTCCAAGTCCTTTGACTGCACGCAATTTAAAATTTTTTAAAATATGCCGTGTTGCCGACGGGTTAGCTATCAACGGGTGTAACATTTTCTAAAGCCTCCAAAAGTTTACGTTTAAAACGCGGCGATTGGCTAAAAATTTCTATTAGTAAATCGCGTCCGCTGTTCCGTCGCTTCTAAAGCGACAGCCTCCAGAAATTCTTCGCGGGTCACGCCATAACTATTCAGCCGCCGCACAAAAGTTTTTACATTGCCGTAACCAATACCCAAAGCCGCCCCGATTTTATCACGCAACTTAGAACTATCTTTGCCGCCCGCAAGTTTGAAGTTAATCATTTCCGCCGCTGTGAATTCTTCGCGAGGATTAAGCTCAAGCGTGCGGACTTTGCTCAAAGCTTTTCTGATTGATTCGGGCGACGCTTGCTCAACTCCAACGTCGTCATTAGCAGTTGCCTCGTCGCGAGGTATGTAGGCGTGTTTGGCTTCGGGAAATTTCTTCGACAAAAAATTTCTAATGTTCTCGCCCGCCGAATCAGGGTCAGTCAAAATAATTATTCCGCATTTCTTATAAGCCGCCGCGATATTTTCCAATGTTCGCCGCGTAATATGAAAACCTCCCGTCGTTATACATTCCGCCTCGACTGCCCGCTTGACGGCGATAACGTCCGCTTTACCCTCGACTACCAAAACTTCTTTAATCAAAAAATTTCCTCCTTAAAATTTTTCGCGGATATTATATCACTTGAAGATTCTTTGTAAAAGCTTGCTAAAAGTTGAGGGTTTCTTTATTATTTCTACACTCGGCTACACGAAATTTTTTGAGAGGAAAATTTTTTTGATAAACACCGAAATTCTTCAGCAAATAAAAAATTATATCGACAAAAATTTCATTGACTTTGAGGCGTTACGTAAACGCGGAGTTAAGTTCTCTTACGGCGGTAGTGCGGCTAAAGATGAAATTGGAACTGCCGAAAAAATAATCCGCAAGCTTAAAGATATGATTGGCATGACGGGCAATTATTTTTCAGATTATCTTTGGAAACTAATTGATGAAAAAAATATGACAGATGTTGAAGTTTATAAGAAGGCACATCTTGACAGAAGAATTTTTTCCAAGATTCGCAACGAAAAAAATTATACGCCTAGCAAGCGGACAGTTTTGGCGATTGCTCTTGAATTGGATCGCAAAGAAACTTTAAGCTTATTGAATCGCGCGGGCTATCATTTGACGGCGGGCAGTAAGGAAGATGTCATTATTGGTTATTTTATTGAGAATCGGATTTACGATTTGTTTTTGATAAATGAAGTGCTCGACCATTTCGGCTTTAAAACTTTAGGTGATTAAAAATGTCGCTTTAAAAGAGACCAATTCTCTGACGAGTTGTGGTAAGTTAAAATAAAAAATTTTATCAATTCGGAAGGAGATTGTTCTCATGAATCCTTTTGGACTTATGCCGGTAATTATCCTCGCCGTTATTTTTGATATACGCTGGGCATTATATTATCTTGCGGTGCAGATTATTTTTTTGTTTACTAAAGGTGATTTTATTATTGCGATAATTTGGATGATTACTCCGATTTATTTTGGTCTTCCGTGGTGGTATGACCTTTTACTTTTTCAATATCTTTTTTTTGAATGCGGCATCGTTTCTTTGGTAAAAAGTGTTCGTAAAGGCGAAATGTCATTTGATGAAGCACAAGCATTAAGAGTAGCAGGAGAGAATATTTCCAGCGCATTAGCTTTAATAAGTTTCATTGGAATGATTTACTGGTTTTTCTCTAAATAACAATCAATACGGCTGAAAAATTTTTTCGGGAGCTTGCCAAAAACGGCAGGCTCCTTTATTATTTTTAAACGCGGCTGCACGAAAATTTTTGAAAGGTGACAGTTATCATGGAAGAGATTAGGGGCAAGTTCAACACGGCGATTTCTTTTGCGAAAATTATTGAAGACTCGGCTCGCGAACAAATTCGCCGCATGTGTAACTATGAATTTACCCAAGACAGCAAAATCCGCATTATGCCTGACGTGCACGCCGGCAAAAGTTGCACAATCGGCACAACTATGACCGTGACGGATAAGGCGGTTCCGAATATCGTCGGCGTCGACATCGGTTGCGGCATGTACACCGTTAAGCTTGAAACTGATTCGCTTGACTTTGAAAAAATCGACGAGGCGGCGCATTATATTCCGTCGCGCAGAAATGTTTGGGACTTCCGGCAGGAAAAATTTGACTTGACGGAGCTAAATTGTTATCGCTCGCTAAAAGAGACGCGCCGCATTGAAAAGAGTTTGGGCACGCTCGGCGGCGGCAATCACTTTATCGAAATTGACCGTGCAAGTGACGGAACTTTTTATCTGGTGATTCACACGGGCAGTAGGAACTTAGGCAAGCAGGTCGCAGAAATTTATCAGCGGCTCGCGATTGATTTGGCTAAGGGCAAGGATAAATTTTTTGAGCAAAAGGAAAATATTATCGCCGTTTACAAGTCACTTGGACGCAAGAAAGAAATTCAATCGAAACTTAAGGAATTGGAAAAAGAATATCGCGGCAAGCAGGCGTCAATGCCGGAAGATTTGTGCTACGTCTACGGAAAATATTTTTATCAGTACTTACACGACATGGAACTTTGCCAGGAATTTGCGCGGTGCAATCGTGAACTTATCGCGAAAATTTTGCTCGGCAAAGCGGGCATTTCTTACAGCGAAGCTTTTCATACGACGCACAACTATATTGACGTGGAAGAATTAATTATTCGCAAGGGCGCAATCGCCGCTCATAAGGACGAAAAAGTTTTAATCCCGATAAATATGCGCGACGGCTCCGTTTTGGCAATCGGCAAGGGAAATGCTGATTGGAACTTTTCGGCTCCGCACGGCGCAGGGCGTATCATGTCGCGTTCAGAGGCTAAAGAACAGCTCAACATGGACGAATATAAAAATTCTATGGCGGGCATTTACACGACCTCAATCAGCGAGGGAACGCTCGATGAAAGCCCGCAAGCTTACAAGTCGCTTGACGATATTATTGACGTTATTGGCGACACTGTTGACATTATCGACGTTATGAAACCCGTTTACAATTTTAAAGCGGAAGGCTAATTCAAGATTTAAAGTCGTCGGCTGATTGGTCGGCGGCTTTTTTGTTGACAGAATCGCCGCTGTTAATTATGATTGATTGACTTAAAGGGAGGTAATAAATTTGGAAACATTGACAGGCATGGAGCGAACGGCTAATTGCGGCGAACTGCGCACTTCAGACGTTGGCAAGGAAGTTAAATTGGCGGGCTGGGTCTCTCGTCGACGCGATCACGGCGGATTAATTTTTGTTGACATGCGCGACAGGAGCGGAATAGTTCAGATTGTTTTTGACGGCTCGACGGAAGGGCTTGACTTTGCTAAGGCTGAAACGCTCCGCAATGAATTTGTTATCGGCGTGCGCGGTAAAGTTCGTGCGCGTTCTGAAGATACAATCAATCCAAAAATGGCGACGGGCGAAATTGAAATCCTCGTCGAAGAATTGCGCATCCTTAACAAGGCGAAAACTCCGCCGTTTTACATTCAAGACGGCGTTGACGTTGATGAAATGGTTCGTCTGCGTTATCGTTATTTGGACTTGCGCCGTCCCGAAATGCAGAAAAATATTATGTTGCGTCACCGCGTTACAAAGATTATGCGCGATTATTTGGACGAAAACGGCTTTTTAGAGATTGAAACGCCGATGCTTTGTCGTTCGACGCCAGAAGGTGCTCGCGACTTTTTGGTACCGAGCAGATTAAATCCGGGACAATTCTACGCTCTGCCGCAATCGCCGCAAATTTTTAAACAGTTGCTTATGGTCAGCGGCTTTGAAAAATATTTCCAGATTGTGCGCTGTTTTCGAGACGAAGATTTACGCGCCGACCGTCAGCCTGAATTTACACAACTCGACATTGAAACTTCATTCCTTAACCAAGACCAAATTTTAACGATTATGGAAGGGCTGGTTAAGAAAATTTTTGAAACAACGCTTGACGTTAAAGTTGAGACGCCATTCCTACGTATGAGTTGGGAAGAGGCTATGACGCGCTTTGGCACCGATAAGCCCGATTTAAGATTTGGTATGGAACTGCAGGACATTTCCGAATTCGTCAAAGGCTCGGACTTTAAAGTTTTCAACAGCGTGCTTGAAAATGGCGGGCAAGTTAAAGTTATTCGTGTCGATGATTATGCAAACATTCCGCGCAGAGAACTTGACGGGCTTGTTGAGTATGTAAAGATTTACGGCGCAAAAGGTTTGGCGTGGATTCAATACACGGAAGAGGGCGTTAAGTCTCCGTTCAAGAAATTTTACAGCGACGAAACTTTTGAGCAGATTAAACAGGCGACGGGTTGCAAGACGGGCGATTTACTTTTGGTTGTCGGCGATAAAGCGTCGGTTGTCGCGCAAGCTTTAGGCGAATTGCGTTTGGAAATGGGACGCCGCAGAAATTTAATCGACGCGGATAAACTTTGTTTCCTGTGGATTGTCGATTTCCCGATGTTTGAATACGTCGAAGAGGACAAGCGTTATAAGGCAATGCACCACCCGTTCACGTCGCCGCGCGAGGAAGATATAGAACTTTTGCTGACTGCGCCCGATAAAGTTAAGGCGAACGCTTACGATATAGTTTTAAACGGCGTGGAAGTCGGCGGCGGTAGCTTGAGAATTTATCAACGCGACGTTCAGGAAAAAGTTTTCGAGGCAATCGGCTTGACGCACGAGGAAGCTTATGCGAAATTCGGATTCTTAATGGACGCTTTCGAGTATGGGACGCCTCCGCACGGCGGTATTGCGTTTGGTTTGGATAGATTGATTATGTTAATGGCAAAAAGAAAATCAATTCGCGACGTGATTGCTTTCCCGAAGACGCAAAGCGCGATTGACCCGATGAGCCACGCGCCCAGCGAAGTCGACGATAAACAACTGCGTGAGCTTTATATAAAAACTGCTGTCAAGAAAAAATAATCCGTGATTTAGCAAAAAAATTTCTCCCCGTCATTTGGCGAGGAGATTTTTTCGTTGACGCTAACGGGGCGAAGAATTATAATCGACGGCGGAGGTTGATTGATTTGCAAATTCGTATTGCGGGGTTGGTGCCTGAAAGTTATGTTGACGGCGACGGAATTCGTTTTGCAATTTTTATGCAAGGTTGTCAACGTAATTGCGAGGGTTGTCACAATCCCGACACGCACGATTTAAACGGCGGGCGGCTCGTTGATACGGAAGAACTTATTGCCGCGATAAAAAGAAATCCGCTCTTAGACGGGATAACTTTGACGGGCGGCGAACCGTTTTTGCAAATCTGCGCGGCTACGGAACTTGCTTGCGCCGCTAAAAATCTCGGATTAAGTGTCTGGTGTTACACGGGATATACTTTTGAGGACTTGCCCACCGACGCCGCGCCCTTGCTTGAAAATATCGACGTGCTGATTGACGGAGAATTTATTTTTAGCTTGCGCGATTTAGAATTACAATTTTGCGGCTCGCGCAATCAGCGAATCATTGACGTTAAAAAAACTTATGAGCAAAATAAAATTGTACTTTGGTCAGAAATCGGAGGTTGACTAATGGAGAAGGACATTGCAGGGAGCTCTGTGAGCGAGGCATTTTCGGGTTTGTTTTCAATGCCGCCAATGGACGTAATCATCGGCATGGTTGGCATTTTATTTTTTGGACTTATGCTCGGCGCATTAATTTATCTTCCTGTTGCCGAAAAAAATTCTGAACTGTCGCTTGAAAAATTGAGCGGTGAAATTATTTGGCGCTACAAGCCCGATTGGATAGTTTTCGTTCTCGGTTGCATAGTTTTCTTGGGTGTAAGTTTTTTAATGGTCAGCGGATTTTTAAGGGAAATTTGATAGCTTTGGACGCCGTGCGCGTCATTTTTTATTTGTAGCCTGATTAAGCCATTCCTTAAGATAGTCGCCGATTATTTTTACGATTTGCGCCTCGCGAATTCTTTTTGCCACGCTGAAAAGTTTCACGCCGCCTTTAAAAATATATTTGCCGATAAGCTCGCCGACTTTATCCGCAATCATTCGCGCAATTACGAACAAAATTATCGAAACTTTTATTCCTAAAACTGTTATCGCGATACCTCCGAACAGCGGCAACAAGAAAATCATCGCCAACTTTATCAAGATAAATGAGAACACCACACCGAACGCCGCCCGCGCCAATCTGATAAACAACGGGGCTTTTTCGCGAAATTTTTGGCGCACGTCTTGAAAGGCAAGTTTTGGGTGTCGAATTGCTTTTACTGCGAACGCACCCGCCCGCTTTGCATAAAACGTAAAGAACTCGCCGACTTTCTGCAAAAGTTTGTTTATGTCTGTCGGAATGCTTGTTATCGTCGCCATTATCATTTGCGGATTTACGTCCGTGATAAATGAGCGCATTGAATTAAATGCTGTCCCGAAAATTGCCGGCGGCTTGCTCATGTTTGCTACGGCGTCGGGTATCGGCAACGCGGGGATAAACGCCATTAAAATGTAAAGCACAATCGCCAACACGCGCCCTAATGCCATGCCTAGAAAATATTTTATGACGGCTTTAGGATTGCGCTTAAATGCGGCGGGAAAGCTCCGAATTCTGCGCGGAACTTTTTTCTTTACTTTATCAAGTTTTTTCTCGTGAGGCTTAGCGCGTGCCTCTTCCTTTGCAAGTTGCTCTTCGTTTTCAAGCTCCAGCGAACGAGACAGCCGAATCATTTTTTGGAAGGCGTCGGCGATATTTTTTTCGCTTTCTTTCTGCCGCTGTTCAACTTCCTGGTCAAAAGAGCGCGTAACGTGAATCATTTTCTCGAATGCATTTTTTAAATCGGTTGACTTAGTTGTCTGCATCATCTTTTGCAACGCACGCTCAAGGTCAGATTTTTTTGTTGTCTGCATCATCTTTCTCAAGTTTTCCTGTATGTCGCAAGATTTTTTTTCCTTATCGTCCAACGCCTCACCTCCGCTCAAAAAGTTTTCAGCACTTCATATTTAGTATTTCGTTGCGCGGGGATTTTTCCTGCCGAGCGAATTAAATCAACCATTTTTCGCGTAGACATTTCAAAGGACGTGCCCGCCGCCCTCACAACATTTTCTTCTAACATAATTGAGCCTAAATCATCTGCGCCAAAAGCCAACGTCAACTGCCCGATTCGTTCGCCCTGCGTAACCCACGAGCCTTGAATATGTTCGACGTTGTCCATAAAAATTCGCGTCATTGCCAAAGTTTTCATGTAATCTTGCGCGGAAACTTTTTCGCCGCCGAGCGCGGTATTTTTCGGCTGATAAGTCCACGTGATAAACGCACGAAAGCCGCCGGTCTCGTCTTGCAAGTTGCGAATTTTTTCCATATGTTCGAGACGTTGCGATAAAGTTTCACCAAAACCGATAACCATAGTCGCGGTTGACTTCATGCCGATTGAATGAGCCGCCCGCATAACATTTAACCAATCGTCCGTCATGATTTTTTTCGGGCTAATTTTTTTTCTAACCTCGTCGACAAGAATTTCCGCGCCGCCGCCGGGTAAACTGTCCAAACCTGCCGCCTGCAGACGCTTAAGAGTTTCGAGGATTGACAAGCCCGCGCAGTTAGCAAAGTGTTGAATTTCCGTCGCCGTGAACGAATGAATTGTTATATCGAAATTTTTCTTGATAAGGCGGAGCATATCTTCGTAGTAGCTCAAGGGTAAATCGGGGTGCAAGCCACCTTGAATCATAAGTTGCGTACCGCCCGCCGCGACAGTCTCACAAACCTTTTGCAAAATTTCTTCATGACTTAAAAGATACGCGCCCTTCTGATTAGCACGCCGCCAAAACGCACAGAATTTACATTCGTTCTTGCAGATATTTGTATAATTTATATTTCGGTCAATGATAAAAGTTGTCACGTCGCCGAATTTTTTTTTGCGAATTGCGTCAGCCGCCTTGCCCAGCTCCAATAAATCGCCGTCCGTAAAAAGTTTCAACGCCTCACCGCTTGTCAGTCTCAAATTCAGTCGCCTCGCTTAAAATTCTTTGTCGCTATTTTAACAGTTAAAAATCAATCGGCGCAAGCACTTTTTGCCCCTTTGCAAATCAGAATTCTTGAATTATAATTTAATCAACAAAAATGTAAGGAGGCTTTAAAATGATTAAAGTTTTGGTAAATGGCGCACTCGGTCGCATGGGGCGCACGGTTGTTGCCGCAGTCAAGTCAGATTCGAAATTGGAACTTGTCGGGGTAGTGGACGCTTTCGCGGGCGAAGTTGACGGCATGAAAGTCGAAACGAACCTCGACGCCGCTCTGAAAAAATTTTCGCCCGATGTTATGGTTGACTTCACGCGCCCAAATGTCGTCTTCGATAACGTGATGACTGCGCTCGCCAATAAAGTTTCGCCGGTTGTCGGTACGACTGGTTTAAGCGACGAGGCTAAGGAAAAAATTCGTGCGGCGGCAGAGGCTAATGACACGCCCGCATTTATCGCCCCGAACTTTGCATTGGGCGCGGTGCTGATGATGTTAATTTCGCAAAAAGTTGCAAAGTATATGCCCGACGTTGAGATTATCGAACTGCACCACGACAAAAAACTTGACGCGCCGTCTGGTACCGCTGAACTTACTGCCAAATTAATTTCTGAAGTTCGTCCGTCGCACAAGCAAGGGCACCCCGAAGAAGAGGAACGCCTTCCGCACGCTCGCGGCGCAGATTTTGACGGCATAAAAATTCACAGCGTCAGATTGCCCGGTTATGTCGCTCATCAAGAAGTTATTTTCGGCGGGCTTGGTCAGACGCTCACAATCCGCCACGACTCGATAGGTAGAGATTCTTTTATGCCTGGCGTCGTCCTCGCTTGCAAAAAAGTTCGCGGGCTTAAGGGCTTGACTATTGGTTTAGATAAAATTTTAGATTAAGGAGCAACTATCATGAAAAAACTTTCGATAATATTTCTTTCCGCTTTGACTATGATTTTATTTACGGCTTGCGGCGGTTCAGCTGAAAAAACTTCTGCGCCCGAAAAAACTTCCGAACCTGAAAAACCCGCCGATAAAATTTTGGTCGCGTATTTTTCTTGCACAGGTCACACGAAGACAGCCGCTATGGAAGTCGCCGAACTTTTAAAGGCGGAGACGTTTGAAATTGTTCCGGCGCAAGCTTACACGCCCGCTGATTTGGATTACAACATTGAAGACTGCCGCGCCAATTTGGAGCAAAAAGATTCCGCCGCTCGTCCCGCCATTAAAAGTAAGCTCGAAAACCCCTCGCAGTATAAAACGATTGTCCTTGCGTTCCCTATTTGGTGGGGAGCAGAGCCGCGCATTATCGATACGTTCGTTGAGAGCTATGACTTGGCGGGCAAAACGATTGTCCCCGTTTGCACCAGCGGCGGTTCAGACATTCAAGCTAGCGTAAATAATCTTCGTGAACTTTGCAAGGGCGCAACTGTCACGGGAGGTAAACGGCTCGGAATTACTTCAAAAGACGATGTCAAAGCCTGGCTTGATTCGTTGAAACTATGAAAAAATTTTTGCTAGATGTAATTTTATTTATGCTGTTCGTTGCAGAGTTGAGCTTTCACCACTTGCCAAAAGTTTTACACGAAATTTTAGGCATGGCAATGGCTTTGGCGATTGTCGTACACGTCGCGATAAATTTTCGTCGGTTTAAGTCGCTGTTCAAAAAAATGACGCCGCGAAAAATTTTTATCGTCACGATAGACTTTGCATTGGCAATCGGCGCGGTGATAATTTTATTCGCGGGCGTTTGCATGTCGAATTATCTTTTTACAGACGTGGTGAGTTTTGAATTGCGACGCGACATGACGATTCATCAACTGCACGTCGCAATACCTTACATGCTAATGATTTTAATCGGAGCGCACGTCGGATTTCACGCGCAGGAACTACGGCAACGATTTTTCAAAGTAAAAATTTTCAACGTGGCAATCGTGGCGTTATCAATAATCGGGGCGTTCGGGCTGTTCTTTAATCGCGTTCACGACCGAATTTTAATGAAACATATTTTTGCGACGCCCGCGACGGATTTAATTGCGCCGTTGTTTATGTTGTTGATTATTGGCGGTGTAATTTTTTTCGCGTTGATAACGTTCTTTGTTGACAGAAAAATTTTCGGAGGTGGCTAATGAAAAATTTAATAATAATCGGCACTGGAGGTTTTGCCCGCGAAGTTTATTGGCACGCGCAAAAAGCTTTAGGCTTTGGCGTCGACTGGCAGATAAAAGGTTTTCTCGACGGCGACATTAAGCTTGAGGCGGCGGCTTATGAACTTTTGCCCGCTGAAGTTTTGGGCGACGTGAACACCTACGAAATCTGCGCGGACGATGTTTTTACTTGCGCAGTCGGTTCGCCTAAGGCGCGTAAAGTTTTCGTCGAAAAAATTTTGGCTCGCGGCGGCGAATTCATTAACATTATCAATATGCTTGCAGAAATTGTTCCGACGGCTAAACTTGGTCGCGGCGTGATAATTTCGCCTTTTGTCGGGATAAGTGAACGAGCGCAGATTGGCGATTTTGTTGCCGTTAATGCTCAGACAATTATCGGGCACGACGCTCAAATTGGAGATTTTAGTTGCATAATGCCTCATGTCGCGATTTCGGGCGGCTGTAAAATCGGCGCGGAAGTTTTTATAGGGAGCGGTGCGGTAATTCTGCCAAAAGCTAAAGTCGGTGACGGCTCAACGGTTGGTGCGGGTTGTGTAGTATTAAAAAAAGTCCGCGCAGGTGCAACCGTTTTTGGCAACCCCGCAATCGAAATTTAGGAGGAAAATTTTATGACAGCTGAAGAATTCGTTAAAAAACTTGCTGACTTGATGGATACGGACGCCGAATTAAATTTGTCGACAAAACTGGCTGACGTGGAAGATTGGGACTCGTTGAGCATGGTATCGTTTTTCTCGTTCTGCGATTCTACATTGGGACGACGCCTCGCGCCTGAACAAATTAAATCCGCGCAAACCGTCGAAGATTTATTCAAGTTGGCAACGGATAAAAAATGAGCGAAGACGCCGCAAGAGAATTTGCACGCTATTGGCACGAGCGCGGCTACGAGAAAGGCGAAACTTCAAAGTTTTGGCTGGCGTTGCTCCACAGAGTTTTGAACGTCGCAGAACCTGAAAAAATTATCGACTTTGAAAAGCCCGTTAAAATCGACGAGCAAACAAAATATATCGACGGCTACATTGCAAGGACGAAAGTTTTAATCGAACAAAAAAAACTCGGCGAGGATTTGTTGCACGGAGCTTTTGAGCAGGGGAAAAATTACGCTGACAACTTGCCTTATTCCGAACGCCCGCGCTGGATTGTTACTTGCAACTTCGCCGAATTTTATATTTATGACCTCGTTGACATGTATTCGCTTGAATATCTTTTGGGGCTTGAAACTTATCAGCCAATGCATTTTCAGCTGTACGAACTGCGCTATTTTTATCCTAAGCTGAAATTTCTTGTCGACCCGAATATTACCGACGTTAAGCCCGAAATTAAAATCTCGACTGACGCCGCCCGCATTGTCGATACCATTTACGTTGCCTTTGAAAAAAATTATAAGCGCGCCCGCGTCGACGATTATAAAAATTTTCTCGATAAACTTTGTACACGCTTAGTTTTTTGCTTTTATGCCGCCTATGCGCAGATTTTTGATAGAGAAAAATTTTTCGGCTATCTTAAAAAGTCCACAAGTATTCAGCAACGCCTCGACGCTTTGCAAAAAATTTTCGACGTGCTCAATACGCCGGAGAATCAGCGCGATAATTTCGACGACGCACTTAAAAATTTCCCTCACGTCAACGGCGGTCTTTTTGAAGAAAAAATTTTATTGCCAACGTCTAATCGCTTTGACGGCGACCCAATCGATACAATTTTTGCCGCAGATAATCCCGAAAAATTAAATTGGCGCAAAATCAGCCCGCCCATTTTCGGCGCAATGTTTGAATCAATTATCACCGGCAAAACCCGCCGCGCAGGTGGTATGCACTACACCTCCGTCGAAAATATTCACAAAGTTATTGACCCGTTGTTTCTCGACGACCTCCACGAAGAATTTATCGCCGCTAAAAATAAACGCCTAAAAAATCGTGCGCAAGCTTTGCTCGCCTTGCAAGACAAAATCGCCGCGTTGACTTTTCTTGACCCGGCGGCGGGTAGCGGCAATTTCTTAACTGAAACTTATTTGAGCCTGCGCCGTCTCGAAAACGAAATCCTTAAAGAACTTCGCGCTTTGAACGTCGCATTGCCTGCCGACCCCGTCAAAGTTTCTATCAATCAGTTTTACGGCATTGAAATTAATTCGTTTGCCGTCGCCGTCGCGCAGATTGCCCTTTGGAGTGCCGAAAATCAAATGCTCCAAGAGACCGAAGGCGAACTCGGAATTAATCTCGACGCTTTCCCGCTCAAAAAATACGGGCGAATTATTTGCGCTAATGCCCTGCGCGTCGACTGGAAAAATTTCGCGCCAAATGTCGATTATATTATCGGCAATCCGCCCTATCGAGGTTATTCAAATCAAACTCCAGAACAGAAATCCGACATGCGATTTATTTTTCTTGATAATCCTAAATCTGGTAAGATGGATTACGTTTGTTGCTGGTTTAAAAAAGCTACTGAATTTATTCGCGGCACAGATATTCGTTGCGCGTTCGTGTCAACAAATTCTATCACGCAGGGCGAGCAATGCGCTTATCTTTGGAAAAATCTTCACGAGCAATTTTGGATTCATATCGATTTCGCGCACCAAACTTTCAAATGGATTAGCGACTCAGATAATATGGCACAGGTTTATTGTGTCGTTGTCGGGTTCAGCTCTGCGCCCAATCTCAAGCCTAAAAAAATTTTCGACGGTGACAAAGTTCATATCGCTGACAACATTAATTTTTACCTCACCGACGGCGAAATTGTTTTTGTAGGGGCGCGTGCCAATCCCGTACAAGAAGGCGTTCCGAAAATGATAACCGGCAATCGCCCTGCTGACGGCGGCAATTTAATTATCGAGGCTGACGACTTGGATACGTTCTTGCGACTTGAACCCGCCGCCCAAAAATATATTAAGCGATTAATCGGCGCGGAAGAATTTATCAAAGGCAAGAAACGCTATTGCTTATGGCTTGAAAATTTTCCGCTTGACGAGATAAAAAATTTCCCGCTCATTGATGAACGAGTTGAGGCTTGCCGTCAAGACCGATTGAAGGGCGCGCCTGACCGTCAAAAATTAGCTAAGACGCCGCACCTTTTCCGCGAAACTTTAAATCCCGACCGCTGTCTTGTTGTACCTGAAACTTTTTCCGAACGTCGCGTTTATGTGGCAATGAGTTTTATTGACGCAAATACAATTACGACAAATTCATTACACATTATCCCCGACGCAGAAATTTATCACTTTGGAATATTAACGAGTTCAATACATATGGCGTGGCTTAGGGTAGTTGGCGGGCGTTTGGAAAGTCGCTATCGCTATTCAGCAAAAATGGTGTACAACAATTTTATATGAGCGGCGGTAACGGAGCGACATCGGCGCATGATAGAGGAGACGGCGGAAAAGATATTGGCAGTGCGGAAAAAATTTCCGGATTGGACGTTAGCGAAACTCTACGACGAAGAGACAATGCCCGACGAATTACGCTTGGCGCACAAGTCAAACGATTTTGCGGTAGCGTTGGCATATGGTTTCGAGGAATTTTTGTTAGACGAGGCGCGAGTAGTGGCGGAGCTAATGAAAATGTACAAAGCGTTGACAAGAGCTTAAGCGCGTGATAAATTTTTAACTGATAAAATAATATCGTTGAAATTAACAGTAATCACAAACGAAAAACCCCTGCACAGAATTGGGACGCTGTACGAGGGTTTCGTTTTACCGAATGATTGACAAAGAGCTGGGCTTGTGGTAAATTATCTGCACAAGACAAAATTGTCCTTATCATACTAACACCTCTTCTCGTAAATGTGTTCTGCTGTTTGGTGTTAGAGGAGTGTAGCATCGGCGAAATTATATCAGAAATATTTCAGACGTTCAATATTTGACAAAAGCTTAGCCGTGTGGTAACTTTTTTTACACTTCAAGAATGTGAGCAACATCAAGATAGTCTGGATAAGACTTGTGAAGTATAAGATTTTAATGGCGATCGATTTTTGGGAGCGTCGACGCCTTATCGTTAATCAAATAGTGGTTGAAGAAGGTCGCGTCCGCAAATGCGGCTTTTTTCGTTCCTAGATTAGTCAAGGAACGTGAGCAACATCAGAACAGTCTGGATCAAGCTGAGAATGAGCTACAACCTAGCATACGTTCATAATTTTTTCAAGGAGATTAAACCATGACGAACGCGATTTTGCTTGACAAAAAAGATAATGTCGCAACGTGCACAACGGCTGCTACGGCGGGCGACGCGATTAAAATACTCGGCGGCGGCGAAATTATCTGCGGCGAGGACATTCCGATTTGGCACAAGGTTGCGCTGAAAAAAATTGCGAAGGGCGATAAAATTTTTAAGTACGGAGAAATTATCGGCGAGGCCTCCTCTGACATTGCAGCGGGCGGTTGGGTGTCGCACGAAAATATTTTCAGCGTTCCAAGAGATTATTCAAGCGAGATTATTTGAATTAATAGTTAAATGATTAATAAAGTTATGTACAGAATTAACCATAAAGAAAGTCCGTCACTTTCCGTAGCGAACTTTTTCTATGAGCTGAAGCTTTCCGCATTTGGAAAGCTATTTTTATTTTCAATGAAAAATTTTTGACGCGATTAAAAGTTACCGCGCAGAGTTTATTTAGCAACGAGCTTTTTACCGCTATTATTTAATAAAATCTACAAAAAAATATATGATTTAATTCGCCACTGTCAAGCTCGGTAAATATATTTCTCTTAGCAACTTTTAATAAAAAATTTTTTCAAAACTCTTGCCATACCCCCCTTTTTTAATATCGTATTATACACATGAAGTTAGTTTTAAATTTTTTGAAGGGTAAAGAGGATAGAAACAATTTTTTTAGCACTAATGGCTTTCTGGGAATGATTGAAATGCTCAACGTGATTAAGAAGAGACTTCGCCCCGAAAAAGGTCAAGTTTTAGTTTTCTCAATTTTGCCGTTGCCGCTGGTGCTCGGAATTTTGGCGTTGCTCGTTGAAATGGGCAGGCAATCTCTACGTGCACTACTCGCAATTACAAAATGCCGCTGATATAACGGCTGTCGCTGTAAGTAAAAAACTAGAAAGTACAGTTGATATTGAAAATCTATCTGATGAAGATAAAGAATTCATCATTAAAATCGCCAATATGGATAACATCAACAAAAATTTTCCGATAACGCCTTTTGTATATTCTGATAGCAACAAATTTTATATCAAGCTGGAAAAGAAAGTTGAATCCTTTTTTGAAAGGGTATTCGATAAAGACGGATCCACGCTCCCTGCTCGTGCGACTGTGTTGAAAACCGAAGAAAAATTAACACCTATCAAAAAAATAGAAATAGAAGCCATAGAACCTCCAGGCAGTGACACCGATAATTGGATAAAAGTAGAGTAACACCTTGATGTTGGAGGCATAGTTTCTTGTTTACCAAAATCATAAGAGTTCTTAACAATTTAATAGAACAATTTACGCCGAGACAATTACTTGCAGGAGCGGCAATCGTCGGAGCTTTGGTAGTCTTAATGGTCTACTTTACGCTCACTCATATGGAAAATACTTTGAAAGCCGCGCAACCTAAAGAAATAAAACTTACAAAAATTGTCGTGGCAAAAGTCGATATTCCGCGTGGCGTAGTTATCCAAAAAGACATGTTGCGGGTTAAAGAACTCGTTGTTGACTCTTTGCCTAAGGGAACGTCTAGCGAAATTGAAATGTTCCTAAACCTGCCGACAAAATTAGAAATATTCGCTGGCGATATTTTGACAACTGATAAAGTTTTTACCGATTACAGGCAAGCCGGTTTTATTGGAATGATTCCCGATGATTGCCGCGCCGTAACAATTCCCGTTAACAATATAACCGCTATATCAGGACTTATAAAGGCTGGCGACCACGTAGACATAATCTTGATTCGGAATATAGCAAACGGCACAAAAGCTTCCGTCTTTATGGAAAATGTCTTATTACTTAGGGGCTATTGGTAAAGTCAAGTAAAAGAACAGAATAAAATTCGTGTTTGAAGTCCCCAAAAAAGTCGGACGCCCGTC
>CAMJRX010000019.1 GCA_946408355.1 uncultured Selenomonadales bacterium | reverse complement strand
TATGACGTTAGAAGAAATAAAATTTTGGATTGAAAAATGTCTTTGCAAACCGCCGTTTTCGGGAGATTTTCCAGCGACGGGCAAATATAATTTCCCGCAACTCGCACGAACAAATTATCTTCCCGAAGAACCTGTGCTACCGTTTAATTATCTAAATCCACTAAGGACAGAGAAAATTATTGGTTTCACTGTTTCACGTTGGAAAAACATTTTCATAAGCTGTATAATCGTTTTGATGATTACGTCGAACTTTTGAGACAGGCAAAAGGGGTGATTTCTGCGGAATTCAGCTTGTATCGCGATTATCCCGAAGAAATTTTGATTGCCAACTGCCGTGCAAATCGTTTGATTGATTATGCTCTGCAACAAGCGGGAATTCCCATTATACCGACGGCAGGTTTTGCGGACGAATCGTCTTGGGAGTGGTGTTTTGACGGCTTGCCGCTCAATTCCACAGTTGCGATTACTACGAACTGCCTCAGACGCGATAAAGAGGCTTATCGTCTCTTTGTCGGCGGCGTAAATACTATGGTTGCAAAAATTCAGCCGACCGCCATTGTCGTTTGCGGAAAATGCCCCGACTGGCTCGAAAAAAGATTTCCAGACATTTAAATCGTCAAAAGCTTGCTAATTGCTATATTTCTACGCTGATTAAAGATGAGACTGATTATTGCGCTAAAACTTTTTCTGTCGCTACGTGTTTTCAATACGATTTTTTGAATGACGACGCCGATAAATTGCCCGAAAACCTGCGCGCTGACCTCGCAAACCCAAATATTAAATGGATTATCTTCATTAATCCGCCTTACGCCACCGCAAGTAACTTTGAACGCAAACCAAATCGCACAAATAAAGATAATTTTTCCATGACGGCGATTAGAAAACTTATGACGACTGAAAATATGGGCGCGGCAAGTCGTGAACTTTATATTCAATTTATCGAATCTACAAAGATTTTTCCAATCGTCAGGCATGGCTAGGAATTTTTTCAACACCAAAATATATAAATTACAATAACGACCAACCATTTCGCGATAAAGTTTTCAGATTTAAATTTTAGTGTGGATTTGTTTTTAATTCCAAAAATTTCTTTCTAAGAAGCAGTGTTCATAAATGATTAAGCAAAGTGTGAATATGAGAAATTTTGATTAATGCTTCAGCAGAAGCCGCAGTTAGCTCATAATCCTTGCTAAGTCGGCGAGAGTGATTAAGCCTCGTAAACAAAAGAACAGCGATAGCCGCCATCTCCACAGATTTTCTGCAAAGTAGGATAGGCGAAAGTCGACAAGCACGCTACCCAATATCCCATTTTTGTATCGTGCTGATTGGCTTTGTGAATCAAGACATATAAAAGACAGCCAATGTCTTCGGTGACAATTTGCCGTTTTACTCGTTTTTTTCCAGCATCAAACCCTTTTTGCTCAATGGCTCCAGTCGTTTTCACGCTTTTTTGTCCCACAAGCCGCTGAGCCGAGCACGTAAAGCTATGCACCGTAAAAACCGGTGGAAAATTCGCATATGAACGAACAAAGGCGCGATAACTTCACATTGCTCTTCTGTTAAGTCTGTTTCGTATTTCTGTCTCATATTACATTTACTATATCACTTTTCAATTTTTATAAACACCTGTTCTTAGCGTTTACCAACACGCTCTAGATTGGATATTCTTAATTTTTTTAGCTTGTTTACATCTGACAAAAGCAATAAATATTATTACAGTATGGAAGACATTGAGAAGATATTGAAAAAAATATGGCATAATCTCTAAATCAATTCAACGTAATCCATATAGCATAGACTCTGATAATATACTACTCGGTAATGGATTAAATATCAATTTGAAAAGCCATAAATTAAGTGATTTTGATTATATGAATATATGCAAAAATTGTACTGAAAAATCTCTGTGCACAGAAGGGATAGCCGCAATGCGACTGACAACAGATATGAAGTTGCAACCTTGCCTTATAAGATCCGACCATTGTTTGGATAGATTATGATGATTATTATGACGAAGCTATAATAGTATATTTCAATAGCATATAGCTTGAATTTTAAATGTGTGCAAGATTTATTTCGTAGATCATGTATTTGTTTAAAAGTCGATTCAGGTTAGTAAAAGTTTCACCTTCCGATTTGGGTAATTTCGCAACTAACTTACAACGCCGCCTACCTCGTTGACAAAGTCGCAAGAGACGCGGGTGTTGTGTATTGACTGGTGAAGTCGAAGATAAAAAATTATAAATAAAATTAAGCCTCTTCCCGATGGGGAGGAGGCTTTTTCTCGTCTGCGTATTAGAGTTTATTTGCTAGAGCCGACAATCAGCTTGCGAACAATATCGACAGGAATAATCGTAAATGCCATAGCTAGGACGAAACACCATTCGCTTCCTGTTAAGCCGTAACAACGCAAAATTGCGCCGCCAAAGTAAGTCATTATAATTTGGACGATGACAATTACGCCCATAACTTTTAAAAAGCCGGGGTTGCCGCCTATGTTGTCAAGCAAGTTAATTCTATCGGTACGAGCATTGAAAGCGTTAAAAACTGCCAGGAAAATGAAGAAGGCAAAGTAACCTGTCAGAACGTAGACGCTGTCGCCGCCAAAAGTAATATTTACGCCTTCTGGATTAACGTCGCGGAAATGATCGCGGGAAAAATCTGTAAGCAAGAAAACTAAACCCATTGCAAATCCCCAAAGCGAACCAGTACCGATAGCTGAAAACATGTAGGGATTGATAATTTTTTCGTCGCGACGTTTAGGAGCCTCTTCCATAAATCTATCTAAAGCAGGTTCGCCGCCGAACGCCAAAGCCGCTAAAGTATCCATAACCAGATTGACCCAGAGAATCTGCGTTATCGACAGCGGATTTTCAAGTCCGAGCAGAGGACATACGAACGAAATCAAAACCGCGCCAACGTTAATCGTGAGCTGGAAAATTATAAACTTGCGAATCGAGTTAAAAATTGTTCTGCCATAAAGAATAGCCTTTCCAATAGATTTAAAATTGTCATCGAGGATAACAATTTCGCTAGCCTCTTTAGCAACTTCAGTTCCGCCGCCCATTGCAAAGCCGACATCAGCTTTTTTCAGCGCGGGCGAATCGTTGACGCCGTCGCCTGTCATGCCGACAACCAGATTTAATTCTTGCGCCAATCTTACCAAACGACTTTTATCCGTCGGGAGAGCACGGGCAATAACTCTAATTTTCGGAAGAGCTTTTTTAACTTCGTCGTCGCTCATTGCGTTAAGTTCAGTACTGGTTATGACAATGGCGTCGTCAATTTCAATCAAGCCCGCCTCTTTAGCAATCGCCTTCGCGGTCTCTTTTCTGTCACCGGTAATCATGACAACTTGCACGCCCGCCGAATGAACCTGTTCGATAGCTTTGATTGCGTCGGGGCGCACATCGTCGCGAATGCCCGTTACACCAACGAACGTCAAGCCGCTGTCGGGAATATTTCCGTTAACAACTTCGCCGTCGTAAGTGACAAGCGCAAGCGTCCTTATAGCGCGGTTAGCAAGCTCGTCAATCTTAGCGTTAATCTCAACGGTCGAGTCAAGTTTTTGCTGTTGACCGTTTGAATCGTAGTAGTAGGAGCATTTATCCAAAAGTCTTTCAGGCGCACCCTTAATCAACCACAAATTAAAATCGCCGCTGACTTTTGCCATAGAATATTTTTTCGCGCTGTCGAAGGGAACCGTATCAACAACCGTGACATTGGGGGCTGTATCCTTGCCGATTAGAAAACCGAGCAATGCCCTATCAGTCATGTTGCCGCCGACAATCTTATCGCCCGCAATGACTGCACCGTTATTAAATCTAACTGACAACGACACCAGCGATTGAAGTTTACTACTAAGCTTGTCAAAAGTTTCCGTGAAATTCGCCGTGCCGTCAATAAACGTGACGACTTCCAGCAAACCTTTAGTAATCGTGCCGGTTTTATCGCTGAACAAAAGATTTAAACTGCCAGCCGTCTCAATACCGGAAATTTTTCGGACAAGGACGTTATCTTTTAACATCTTGCCCATATTTTGCGCGGAGACGATAGCAATCATCAGCGGCAAACCTTCAGGCACCGCCATAACGATAATTATAACGGCGAGCATAACCGCTTCAACTAAGCTGTTTAAAATATTCATCCAGTCGGAGCAGAACGCGGACATTTGCGCCCAATCGAAATTATGTTGAATAGCAATTCTTTCAAACATGAACGCAACGGCAATCGCAACACCGCCGATATAACCGAATTTTGAAATTTGCCCTGCAAGGTCGGTGAGTTTTATTTTTAACGGAGTATCGCGGTCTTCGTCGATTTGGAGTTCGCCAGCGATTTTGCCGTAAACAGTATTGTCGCCGAGTGTAACTGTCCTCATTACTGCTGAACCGCCTGCAACGACTGCTGCGCGGAAAACTTTGTGAGGATTTAAAAAATCTGTACTCTCTGCGGCAGCGGAATCGGTTGCCTCGTCAGGTGCGGGAATTTTTTCTTCCTCTTTAGCCTCGCCGTTCAAAATAGATTGGTCTACGTTAATTGAGCCGTCGATAATCACGCCGTCAGCCGGAATTTTGTCGCCCGTCTGCAACAGCACGCAATCGCCCATTGTTATATCGTTAATCGGAATTTCTGTTACGACGCCATTGCGATAAACTTTGCACTTTATCAGCGACGCCTCGCCCTGTAATTTTTGGAACGCGCTTTCATTGCGATATTCTGAAAACGTCGACACGAGCGTTGCCAGCAAAACCGCCATTGCTATGCCGACGGACTCATACCATTCCGCCTTGCCCATGAACGCAAAAAATACGTTGAGTATCAGCGCGAAGATTAAAATTTTTATTATCGGGTCATCGAAATTTCCCTTGAGCTTGTCCCAGAAGCCCTCGCGAGCTTGTTCGGTTATGCTGTTGTCGCCGAACTTAGCTTTTGCTTCTTGTACTTGTGCATCAGTTAAACCTGTGATTTTCAATTTTCAACCTCCAAATGTTTTGTATAAAGTTTTAATACACTAGCCGTCACGAACAGATAATTGGCTACTCTCCTTGCCTGCTTCATTTAAAAACGCAAAATATTTTTCAATGTGGACGACATCCGCATCGAATTTTTCTGCGACATTATAAAGTTCCTCAATCGCAGTTTCCGTTAAAAGGTCGTCGCTGTCGAGGAAATAAATATATTTGCCGCGTGCCATATCCAACGCCGTATTTCTAGGCAGTCCGGGACAGCCGCTGTTCTTAGACATTTTCTTTAACTTCAATCTGCCGCTAAAAGTCTCCGAAAAACTTTGTACAACCTTGCGAGAATTATCTGTTGAGCAATCGTCAACGACTATAACATCAAAATTTTGGAACGTCTGATTCGCTAAACTTGTTAAACATTCGCCGATATATTTTTCCGAGTTGTACATGGGGATAACTACGGAAATTGCGCAGGTTGACGGGGGGGTTACTAATTGCCATTTTTGTTAGTCTCCAAATTATTTTTTCAACACGTCGCGGATATAGTTTTCAACGACGAGCAAAACAAAATCTTGCGCGACCTTTGCCGTTTCGGGCACGTATCTGTTGTCGTTGGTCACGTTGTCAGAAAGGACGCGAATGCCAATGAATGGAACGTCCGCATTTTGGCAAATCTGCGCGGCGACGTTGGTTTCCATTTCCTCGCAACTTGAGCCATATTTTTCGTGCAGGAAGTTAACGTAGTCAACGCACTCAAGCCAACTATTTCCCGTGCCGATAACGCCCGATACGACGTTAAAATTTTCGTTCGCGTTGGCAACTTTAAAGGCAATATTAAACAGCGTCGGATCAGCGAAATATTCCGTGTAGGCTTGAAATTTGTCGCTCATTTTGTCGTAAGCGTAAGTGCCGATATTTTCCTGCTTAGTTAAGTCAATGCCCGCGCCTGCCGCCGAATAAGCACTTCTAAAGGCGGTGTAATCGAAACTTTTTTCGCCGATAACAATGTCGCCGATTTTCAGCGAAAGATCATGACCTCCCGCCGTGCCTTGATTGATGACGGCAACGGGATTAAATTTTTTTATCGCAAGAGCTGTGGACGCCGCCGCATTAGCCACGCCAATTTCCGTGCGCACAATCACAACGGGATAATCTTTGTAAGTTCCTGCGACAAACAGATAATTCAGCTCGCGATAAGCCACAGGATTTTTCAAAGCGCGAATTAAAATTTCCGTTTCAGTGTTCATTGCGCCCTCAATAACAATCGGACGTTGACGACTTTTATAATCGCCCTTTGCTTTTGGTAACGTGGCATAAAATTTTTCAATAGACACGTTAAATTTTTCCGCTGAAATATCTGAAAGTCCAACGCCTAAATCTTCTGCCTGCGCGGGCGTCGTTACCAAAAACAAAGCCGCAATTAACACCGCGAAAAATTTTTTCATCACTTAAACCGTTTAGCTAAATCCGTTAGTCCGGTGTCTCTGGTGCCCGTGCCAACCGCGTTAAATTTCCACTCGTCGCCGCGCTTGTAGACTTCGCCGGCAATCATCGACAGCATATCAGTATAATCGTCGCTAAGATTGAAGCGGCAAAGTTCCTCGCGGGTATCGGAGTCAATTATCCGAATGTAAGCGTTCTTAATCATGCCGAAATGTTGCTTGCGTGCGACGGCTTGATAAATATTGACGACGAAAATTAACTTGTCATAATGCGGAGGCATTTTATCCAAGTCAACGAAAATTTGCTCGTCGTCGCCTTCGCCCTCGCCGGTCAAGTTGTCGCCCATGTGTTGAATACAATCGCTGGGGTGGTGCAGATTGCCGAAATAAATCAAATCCTCTTTGTCTACGAACCTTCCGTCCCTGCACATGAAAACAGAGGCGTCGCAGTCAATGCTTTCCGAGTTGCCGAAAAGCCTGCTGAAGAAACCGCCGCTTTTTTTGTCAGCCGCGTCCCAACCAAGCCCGACCATGAGCTTAGAAAGTTTTCTGCCGTCGGATTTTTTGAGCGAAACTTTTTGTCCCTTTTGAAGATTAACAGCCACGATAAATTCTCCTTTCAAGGCAAAAGTGGTTAGCGATTAGTTTTGCCCTAACCACTAACCACCAACCATTAATCACTACTTATTAATTACACATTTACACCATAGTTTTTACCGAGCGAGGCAAGTCCGCCGCTGAAGCCGGAGCCGATAGCGTTAAACTTCCATTCGCCCTTGTTGCGATAAAGTTCGCCGATAACAACAGCAGTCTCAATCGAGAAGTCTTCACCGAGATCATAGCGGATAAGTTCCTCGCCAGTCGCCTCGTTAACAACACGGATAAAAGCGTTCTCAACTTGTCCAAAGTTTTGCTTGCGCTCTTCCGCTTCGTAAATCGTAACGGTGAAGTCAATTTTCGCGACATTTTCGGGGACTTTGCTAAGGTCGATTTTGATTTCCTCATCGTCGCCCTCGCCCGCGCCAGTCAAGTTGTCGCCGAGATGTTCGACGGAGCCGCTAACGTGCTTGAGATTACCGTAGAAAACAAAATCGTCGTCGCTGTTGACTTTACCGCCCTCGCCGAGCAGAAAAACAGAAGCGTCCAAGTCGAAGTCTTTGCCGCTGTCATATTTGTTTGTGTCCCAGCCCAAGCCGATTAAAATATTCTTCAAGCCAGGATTCGTCTTCGTGAGGTCAACTTTCTGTCCTTTTTTCAAACTAATTGCCATAAGAATAAAACCTCCCAAATAATTTTTAAACGGGCATAATCTAACACAATCTGAAAATAATTTCAAGTCACAAGACAACATAGCCCGCGAAAGTTATTAAAAAGTTTAACATTTGATTTCCGGAGCAACGAATAAAAAATTCTTGACAGTTTAAGATTGAACGTTTATAATTGCGCATATCTTAAAGGATATGAATTCTTTGAGAATGGGGTTGTAGCTCAGATGGTTAGAGTGCCTCGTTGACATCGAGGAGGTCACAGATTCGAGTTCTGTCAGCCCCACCAAAATTTTTTTTTATACGCTCGCTTAGCTCAGTTGGTAGAGCATCTCCGTCACATGGAGGAGGTCGGGGGTTCGAGTCTCTCAGCGAGCACCACTGAAGACGAAAATAATTCATAAACATAAAAGTTGCCTACTCAATTTCGAGGAGGTAACTTTTTTTGTCTATTAACAAAAAATCCCGCCATATTGACGGGAAGAAAATTTTACTTTGCGATTAGTCTCTAACTAATTCATAGCCGGCATCGTCAATAACTTTTGCAAAGTCGTCGATAGAAATTTCTTTTGTGGCAGTGACGGTTGCCGAATTATTTTCCAAGCTTACCTCGACAGCCGTGACACCATCCATTTTTGCCAGCGCGTCGTGAACGTGTTTTTGGCAATGCTTGCACATCATACCATCTACTTTAAAAGTTGTTTGCATTTGAGTTGCCTCCTTAAAAATTTCCGTCTGAAGATTTTCTACGTGGACTTCAACACTGCGCGGCGCGTCATCAAAAGCAATCGAACGTTCGACTTTAAAATATCGCAAGCGCAAAGCATTAAGCACAACGCACACGCTGGACATACTCATAGCCGCCGCGCCAATCATCGGCGATAATTTTATTCCAAATGCGGGATAAAAAATTCCTGCAGCAAGCGGTATGCAAATCACGTTGTAGAAAAACGCCCAGAAAAGATTTTGTTTAATATTAGTCATGACTGCTCGGCTTAGCTTAATCGCGCTTACGGCGTCAAGCAAATCATTTCTAACCAAAACTGCGCCCGCGCTCTCAATCGCAACGTCGGTACCCGCGCCAATCGCAATTCCCAACTCCGCCTTCGCCAATGCCGGAGCGTCGTTTATGCCGTCACCAATCATCGCAACTTTTTTTCCTTGAGATTGAAGATTTTCGACCGCTTGAGCTTTATTTTCCGGCAAAACGCCCGCGATAATTTTTTCTATGTCGAGCCGCTTTGCAATGGCTTGCGCAGTGCGTTCGTTGTCGCCCGTCAACATGATAACATTTACGCCCAGATTTTTAAACTCTTTAACTGCTTGCGCGGAAGTTTTTTTCTCAGCGTCAGCCGCCGCGATTATTCCAAGAATTTTTTTATCATCAGCAAAGATTATCGGCGTTTTACCCTCGTTTGCAAGCACAGAAAATTTTTCGCGAAGATTTTCCAAGTCAAAGCCGCATTCCGTCAAAAAGTTTTCGTTACCCGCGACACATTCCACGCCGTCAATTTTTGCACGGACGCCTTTACCGAAGACAGCTTGAAAATTTTCTGCAATGCGTGGAGAAATTTTTTTGTCGGAAGAATATTTTACGACTGCCTCCGCTAAGGGGTGTTCGCTTTTAGATTCGAGCGCGGTAGCAATCTCTAATAAAAATTTCTCGTCAACGTTGCAAGTTAAAATATCAGTTACGAACGGTTTGCCCTCCGTTAAAGTTCCTGTCTTATCGAGGACGACGGTATCAATCGCGTGGGCAGTCTCCAAAGCCTCGCCCGATTTAATTAAAATTCCGTTCTCTGCGCCCTTGCCCGTTCCAACCATAATCGCGACCGGTGTAGCCAATCCCAACGCGCACGGACAACTTATAACCAAAATAGACACGGCAATAGAAAATGCAAATTCGACACTCGCGCCGCTTATAAGCCACGTTGCGCCCGCAATCAACGCAATTACAATCACGGCGGGCACGAAAATTCCCGCGACTTTATCGGCAGTTTTGGCAATGGGAGCTTTACTTGCGCTAGCCTCTTCGACCAATGCTATAATTTTGCTGATTGTAGTTTCGCCGCCAACTTTAGCCGCCCTGAACTTTACAAAGCCGCTTTTATTCAGAGTGCCGCTTGTAACGTTGTCGCCAACAGTTTTATTAACGGGCAAACTTTCACCGGTTATCGCAGATTCGTCAATCGTCGTCGCGCCGTCCAAAATAATTCCGTCAGCTGCAAAACTTTCGCCCGGCTTAACTAAAACTTCGTCGCCGATAATAAGCTCCTCAACTGCGATTGTAACTTCTTGTCCGCCGCGCAGAACGGTTGCTTGCTTAGGCGCGAGATTCATTAATTTTTCGACGGCTTGAGAAGTTTTGCCCTTAGCCCGCGCTTCAAAATATTTGCCGACGGTTATCAACGTTACAATCATTCCCGCCGACTCGAAATATAAATTGCGGCTGTATTCGTCGACTAAAGCTAAATTTCCCGCGCCGAGTCCTTGTCCGATTCTGAACAGCGCGAAAGCTCCAAACATTGCCGCCGCCATTGAGCTTAACCCAACTAAGCTGTCCATATTCGGTGCGCCCGCCGCCAATGTCTTAAAGCCGTTGACGTAATATTTTCGGTTTAAATACATAATCGGCAGGATTAACAAGAATTGCGCAAAAGCGAACGTCACGGCATTTGCCCGCCCGTCGAAAAGTTCCACGACGATTGACGGCACGGGTAACGGTAACATGTTGTGCATTGCGATATAAACCGTTGGCAACAAAAAAATTATCGACCACGTGAGCCGCGTCTGCATTGACGAAATTTCTTTATCAATCGTCCGTTCAGAGGAAGTTTTTATCTGCGCGGACGAAATTTTTTTAGGCGAGGCTCCATAGCCCGCGTTAATCACGGCTTCAACAATTTGCGCGATTGAAATTTTTGCCTCGTCGAATCTAACTTGCATTGAGTTTGTTAATAGATTGACGCTGACATTATCCGCGCCGACAAGCTTAGCAACTGCCTTTTCCACACGCGCTGAACACGCCGAACAACTCATGCCTGTTACATTAAAATTTTCCTTAGTCATAAGCCCTCGACCTGCATGATAGTTAGTTCTTTGATTCTTAAACGATTTTTAATCAGCCAAACAGTCAACATGCGTTCAGCGAGAAAACTCATTAATCTGCGCGGCGACCAGGGAAGATCTTGCAAATTCACCGTTCGTAAAGCCTCGTCCGTCGCGTCGATTATAAACGAGAACAACCACTTACAAAAAGCGTCCAAAACATTTCGGCGCGTAACGAACATGTTGCACTTATAAAGCGTTGGCGAATTCATCACGTATTCAAAGGCGTCAAGATAATCCGGTTGAGCTTGCAGAATATGTTTACGCAAAATATTTTCGCCCAAATTCGCCAGCTCTTTTCCGCAATCGTTAACTACAAATTCCCGTTGCGTTAAACCGCCGCAATAAAGTTCGGAAACAATTATATCGTAATCCTTTAGAATTTTTTGCGCAGCGTCGTTTGTTAAAATTTTTTCATAGGCAAATTTCGGGTCGTCGGATTCGGTAAAAAATCTGCGGTAATGCGCCAGCCCAAGCGTCGTGTGCTTAGTATTTTTCCAAAACCAATACAGCGCGGTTATCTCGTTGATGTAAAGATTGAGGCGGCTGATATTATCGCCAGTGTCGTCGCCGGGATAGCCAAAATCCTCTTTGCCCTCGTGCCCCGCGTGAATAATTTTGTAGCCGTCGGGGAGTTTGCCGTCGTGAGGCGTAGGCTTGTGTGTGACAACGTAAACGCAAAAATCTTCGGGCGGCTTGCGTCGCGTGAGGAAATACCAATTAAGTGCACCGGCGTGCATACCGATAACCTCTGCAAATCTATCTGCGTTCTCTAAAATGTGCTTTTCAAGTTCGGAGCCAGGTCGCGCAAAAGTTATAATCTTGTCGGAAAAATTTTCAAGCAAAATATACATGGCGGCAAAATCAGCGGGTGAACGTTCGATAATCAGCGTGGCATCGTAGCGTTTAAGTCCGACCTCTGCAAGATTTTTGTAAACTCGCGTGTAAATATTTTCTGTTATCGGTTGCAACGGCTTATCAGCAACGGCATCAATCGTCGTAAAGTCATTGACAAACTTAGTAAAAATTTGCCCGCGCGAAAAATAAGCGTCCACGTCGAGCACAGTTTTAACGCCGGATTTTTTCAAATAGCGCAAGAGGCGGAAGTCAGCGTTCACGTCATATAAAAATTCCAGCGGTGTAATTTTAAATTCTTCAAGGGAAACGACTTGCGACGAGAAAAATCCGCGCTGATAAGCATTATTGCGGAAGGCACCAAAATCTTTCATCTTCGTGAAGATAAAATAATCAACCGCGCCGCTCTTAAGATATTCTACAAGTTCGGGCAATTCCTGAATTTTATCGTTGAAAAAAATTTTATTATCCTGCACGAAGTTAAAATCCTCGCCGGAAATTTCCGCATGTCCGACGATTTTAAACGGACGATTGCCGATACGCGAAAAAAAATCTGTCTCGTCGCCGCAAAGTAAAATGTTAGGTACGAATTGCGTTTCATTCTGCATAAAGTTTCCTCCTACAAAAATTTTACAGCATTATAACAGAGTTTAATATTTTTTGCAGTAATAGATAACAAGTAATTTTCATGCTAAAAAAATTTTTTTGAATTATAATCGACGTGAATTATTTGCAAGGAGGAATATTTTTGGACTTCATGAAAAAAGTCGTCGTGCTGATGATAATGGCGGCGATTCAATTTCCGTGTTATGCAGCGGAGGAAGACAAAGAACTTTCACTTATCGCGGCTGAACAAGAAAATTCCGAAGAAGAGCTTGATGAAATAAATCCAGCATTGACAGAAAGTATATCGACCGAGCCGACGCAAGAAACCGATAAAGAAATTAAAGAACGCAAAAAGAAACTCAGACAGACGCGTAAGGAAAAAGAGAAAGCTAACGAGCAAAAACTCAAAGATAGCGCAAAGCAAAAGGATAAGCCGCGCAGAGACGAAAGAATTACTATTGAGCCGTCAACGCCTAAACCAACGCCGCAACCGATAAACGAACCGTCGACACCTAAACCGACGCCGCAACCAATAAACGAACCCTCAACGCCTAAATCGACGCCGCAACCAATAAACGAACCGTCGACACCTAAACCGACGCCGCAACCAATAAACGAACCCTCAACGCCTAAATCGACGCCGCAACCAATAAACGAACCGTCGACACCTAAACCGACGCCGCAACCAATAAACGAACCGTCAACGCCTAAACCAACGCCTCAACCGATAAACGAACCGTCGACACCAAAACCAACGCTCCAACCGATAAACGAACCGTCAACGCCTAAATCGACGCCGCAACCAATAAACGAACCCTCAACGCCGAATCCGATAACCGAGATTCCAACACCACAGATAACGCCGCAAATCGTTGAGACGGTCGCCTTGCCCAATCAAAAGCTCGTATATGCAAACTTTATTGAAGTAGCCCGCGCAGTGAAATTTATCCCGCTGTACATGTCGCGCAAGTCAGGTTACGAGATAACAGCACTTTACGCGGGACAAGGTATAGCTGAAGTTCGTTACGGGCGCAGATGGGAGCCAACAGTTTCTTTAAAGATAAGAACTCATAAACGGGCGGAAGGCGAAGCACTTCAAGATATTAGCGGCGTGACGGGTGTCAAGTGGCGCGTGGATACTTCAACCGGAACGACGATTTACATTGCTAAAATTTCTGAAACTCAACAAGTCGCGGCGTGGGCAGTCGGACATTACACTTTTTCCGCGCAGGCTGAAAATTTATCTTATGCAGGTTTTCATTCGTTAGTTGCTGATGAACTCGTCGAATTATCTACACATTATTACTTAGACTTATGAAAACTTATAAACGCGGCTAATAACTGAAAAATTTTTAACGGATAATAAAAAACCCCTGCAAACGCGGGGGATTTTTTTAATTTACGTTGAATAATTAAGGCGATAACTCTAAAAAGGAAGTGTTTTCTATGATTGAACGCTACACCTTGCCCGAAATGGGAAAACTTTGGTCGATAGAAAATGAATGGCAAACCATTCTCGACGTGGAACTTGCCGCATGCGACGCTATGGCAGAACTCGGAGAAATTCCCGTTGAAGCCGCTAAAAATATTCGCGCTAAGGCAAATTTCAATCTCGAACGTATTCACGAAATCGAATCCATCACACACCACGACATTATTGCGTTCCTAACTTGCGTCGGCGAATACGTCGGCGAGGACTCGAAATATATTCACAAGGGCTTGACTTCCAGCGATGTTAAAGATACCGCTATTTGCTTAATGATGAAACGTTCGGCAGAAATTATCCTCGACGACTTAAAAAATTTCCGCGAAGTTTTGAGACGCCGCGCAGTCGAATTCAAACACACGGCTTGTATTGGCAGAACGCACGGTATACACGCGGAGCCGATGACTTTTGGACTTAAACTTTTGCTTTGGAGCGCGGAAATTGAACGGGATATTGAGCGCGTCGAACATGCTAAAAAAATCGTCAGCGTCGGTAAGCTTAGCGGCGCAGTCGGCACCTATTCAAACATTGACCCGAAGATTGAAGAGCTTGTCTGCAAAAAATTAGACTTGACGCCCGTTCGTTTAGCAACACAAGTTATTCAGCGCGATCGCCACGCCGAATACATGACGACTTTGGCAATCGTCGCGAGCACATTGGAAAAAATCGCAACCGAAATTCGCAACCTTCAACGCACCGATATTCGCGAGGCTGAAGAATATTTTTCTCCCGGACAAAAAGGTTCGTCAGCTATGCCGCATAAACGCAACCCGATTAACTGTGAGCGCGTTGCCGGTATGGCGCGGCTTGTCAGAGGAAATGCAATCGCCGCAATGGAGGACATTACTCTTTGGCACGAACGCGACATTTCCCACAGCTCCGTTGAGCGCGTGATTTTGCCCGACTCGACGATTAATGTTGACTACTGCACAAGAAAAATTACAAATATCGTCGACAAACTGCTTGTTTATCCCGACGCAATGTTGCATAATATGAATCGCACAGGCGGTTTGATTTACAGTCAGCGGCTCATGCTTGAAATTGTAGGTAAGGGTGTACTGCGCGAAGACGCTTATAAATGGGTTCAGCGCAACGCCATGAAACGCTGGATGGACGGCGAAGATTTTCAAACCAACGTCAAGCGCGACCCCGACATTACAAAATATCTTAGCGCAGAGGAAATTTCCGACTGCTTTGACTATAAATTTTTCCTGCGCAATGTAGATATGATTTTCTCTCGTTTTGGACTTTAGGAGGAAAATTTTTGAAACTTACAATGCTCGGCACGGGTAATGCGCTTGTCACCGAATGTTATAATACTTGCTTTGTGGTAAGCGACGGCGATAAACATTTTCTGGTTGACGGCGGAGGCGGCAGTGGAATTCTTCGTCAGCTAAAACTCACAGGCTTTAACTGGAAAGATATGCGCGAAATTTTTTTGACGCACAAACACATTGACCATTTCACGGGTATTTTGTGGCTCGTCCGTATGATTTGCCAATATATGAATCAACGCGAATACACCGGCGAGGCTAAAATTTATGCCCATGCTGAAGTTTTGCGACTGCTTGAAGACATTGCCAAAAAACTCCTTCAGCCGAAAGAGACGAATTTTATAGGTGACAGGCTCCATTTAATTCCCGTTGCCGACGGCGAAGTTGTGAACGTTATCGGACACGCGACGACTTTTTTTGACATTCAATCGACTAAAACAAAGCAATTCGGTTTTTCAATGGACATCGGCGGTGCGAAAAAATTGACGTGTTGCGGCGATGAACCTTGTAATGAATACGGAAAATCCTATGCTGAAAATTCCGAGTGGCTGTTGCATGAGGCGTTTTGTCTTTATTCGCAAACCGACATTTTCGACCCATATGGTAAAAATCATTCGACGGTAAAAGACGCTTGTGAACTTGCAGAAAAACTTCACGTTAAAAATTTATTGATTTATCATACAGAAGACAAAAACCTTTCCGAGCGGAAAAAACTTTACTGCGCGGAGGGGCGAAAATATTTCAGTGGTAAAATCTATGTGCCAAACGATTTGGAAACGTTAGCACTATGAAGTTTTAAGGAGGTTTTAAAATGATTAAGGGCAATCTTCTTTACGAAGGCAAGGCGAAAACCGTTTTTGAGACCGACAACCCCAACGAGTTGCTGGTTTATTTCAAGGACGATGCCACCGCGCTTAACGGCGAAAAACACGGCATTATTGAGGGCAAGGGCGTCATCAACAACAAGCTCAGCGAATTTTTCTTTAAGCAGCTCAAAGATCGCGGCATTAAAAATCACTTCGTCGAAAAAGTCGGCGAACGTGAAATGCTCGTTAAGAAACTCGACATGATTAAGTTGGAAGTCGTCGTGCGCAACTTTGTCGCCGGCTCTTTGGTTAAGCGTCTTGGCTTGGAAGAGGGCACGCCGCTTACCGTTCCCGTTGTCGAATACTATTACAAGAGCGACGAACTGGGCGACCCCATGCTCAACCGTTGGCACATTATGGCGTTGGATTTGGCAAAAATCGACGAACTCAATCAAATGGAGCACGTTGCCCTTTCCGTCAATACAATTCTGCGCGATCTTCTCCGCGCTAAAAATGTTGACTTGATTGACTTCAAGCTGGAGTTCGGACGCTTTGACGGCGAAGTTCTTTTGGCTGACGAAATTTCGCCGGATAATTGCCGCTTCTGGGACACCGTAACGCACGAAAAACTTGATAAGGATCGTTTCCGTCAAGATTTGGGCGGCGTCGTCGAGGCTTATCAAGAAATGTTACAACGTCTGACTTTGTGAGGCGATTATTGTGCTGAAAAAATTTTTTATGGCGGCGATTGTCGGGCTGATAATCTGCGCGGGCGTTAAGGCTGAGGCGGCGGACGTTTATGTTGGCATGTCGCCCACTACCGGCTACGAATGCTACGTCATGACAAATACCATAAGCTATAAAAACGAACACCGCATGTTTATTGCCTACGCAACACTTAAAATGATTGATCCATATGGCGACGTTCACTATTTGGAGTATACATTCTTTGATCTTGATAACGATGCCGTCGACGTTGACTTTACTAATTCGCAAGACTTCAGCGGAAGAGCTACGCCGCAAGATACGCCGATTGAATGGGCAATGTATACGGTTATGAGAGAACGGATTATCGGAGAATATTAAAAAATTTTCAGGGGATAAGGGATTTAAAAATTTCCCTTGTCCCTTGTTTAGTTATGGAGATGAAATTTTGAGCAAACGAGTTTTGGTGACGGGCGGCGCGGGATTTTTAGGTTCTCACCTGTGCGACAGATTAATTGCCGACGGGCACGAGGTCATTTGCCTGGACAATTTCTTTACGGGCAAGAAAAAAAATATCGCGCACCTTTTGAGCAATCCGAACTTTGAAATTATGCGCCACGATGTGATTCAGCCGATTTACGCCGAAGTCGATTGGATTTTTAATTTGGCATGTCCCGCAAGTCCCGTGCACTATCAGCGCGACCCCGTCCGCACGATTAAAACCAACGTCATGGGCGCGTTAAACTCTCTTGGTTGCGCTAAACAAAACAATGCGCGAGTTTTGCAAGCGAGTACTTCTGAAGTTTATGGCGACCCGAAAGTTCACCCGCAACCAGAAAGTTATCGCGGCGCAGTCAATCCGATTGGCATTCGCGCCTGTTACGACGAGGGTAAACGAACCGCCGAAACTCTTTTTTTTGACTACCACAGGCAACACGGGCTTGATATTCGCGTCGTTAGGATTTTTAATACTTATGGACCGCGCATGACGGCTAATGACGGGCGAGTCGTTTCAAATTTTATTATGCAAGCTTTACGCGGCGAGGACATTACAGTTTACGGCGACGGCACGCAGACGCGCAGTTTTTGTTACGTCGACGATTTGATTGACGGGATTGTTAAAATGATGAATGTTGAAAATTTTACCGGACCTGTTAATTTGGGCAACCCTAATGAATTCACCATGCTGGAGCTTGCCGAGCTGGTTTTAAAATTGACAGGAAGTAAGTCGAAGATTGTTTATCAGCCGTTGCCGAGCGACGACCCGACGCAACGTTGCCCTGTTATTGATTTGGCTAAAGAAAAACTTGGTTGGGAGCCGACGGTTAAACTTGAGGACGGCTTGAAAGTCACGATTGATTATTTTAGGGAGAACTATTAATGGAGCAGTTGACTTACAAAGATTCGGGCGTAGACATTGACGCGGGCAACGAATCAGTTCGCTTGATAAAAAATTTTGTCCGCTCAACTTACCGCCCTGAAGTTTTAGGCGACATTGGCGGATTCGGCGGACTATTCGCGCTGAAAAACTACGACGAGCCGATTTTAGTTTCGGGCACAGACGGCGTCGGCACCAAATTAAAAATCGCGTTCATGTTGAATAAGCATGACACAATCGGGCAAGATGCGGTTGCAATGTGCGTTAACGATATTTTAGTTCAAGGAGCCGAGCCACTGTTTTTCCTCGACTATTTAGCAGTCGGCAAACTCAATCCCGCGCAGGTTGCCGAAATCGTTTGTGGCGTGGCTAATGCGTGTAAGGCGTCGGGTTGTGCGCTTATCGGCGGCGAGACGGCTGAAATGAGCGGCTTTTATGCTGAGGGCGAATACGACATTGCGGGCTTTGCTGTCGGTGTCGTCGAGAAAAAATCGTTGATAACTCCTGCGCGAGTCAAAGTCGGCGATATTTTAATCGGCTTGCCATCAAGTGGATTACATTCCAATGGATTCAGTTTGGTTAGGAAAATTGTTTTTGAGCGCATGGGTTTTAAGGGTGACGAAAAAATTGACGGGCTTAATAAAACAATAGGCGAGGAATTGTTGACACCGACGAGACTTTATCCCGCAACGTGTTTACCGATTATAAAAAAGTTCGGCGATAAAATTCATGGATTAATTCACGTGACGGGCGGCGGCTTTTACGATAATATTCCGCGAGCCTTGCCCGAAAATTTAGGCGCGACGATTGACGCAGATTCTTGGAGCGTCCCAAAGATTTTTAAGCTCTTGCAGGCTTGGGGAAAAGTTCCGCGCCGCGAGATGTTTAGAACGTTTAATTGCGGCATTGGTATGATTTTAATCGTCGACGAGGAAATTGCTGACGATTTGACTGATGAAACTTTTTATAAAATCGGGCGCGTCGTCGAAGGTTCAGGCATTGAAATTTTGGGAGGTGATTTGAGTGATTAAATTAGGCGTGTTATGTTCGGGGCGTGGCACAGATTTACAATCAATAATCGACGCAATCGAACGCGGCTTTTTGGCGGCGGAAATTTCAATCGTGCTGACTGACAAACCAAACGTCGGAGCATTGACGCGGGCAGAGGCGGCAGAAATAAAAAATATCTGCGTCGACAGGAAAAAATTTTCGAGCCGCGCAGATTTCGAGGCGGAACTTTTAAAACACCTTAAAGGCGTCGACTTAGTAATTTTGGCGGGATTCATGCGAATTTTAAGCGCGGAGTTCGTCAAACATTTTGAGGGGCGCATTATGAATATTCACCCGTCGCTGTTGCCGGCATTCCCCGGAGCACACGCACACAGAGATGTTTTAGCTTATGGCGCAAAAGTTTCCGGTTGCACGGTTCATTTCGTTGACGAGGGCACCGATTCTGGACCGATAATTTTGCAAGCGGCAGTTGAAGTTTTAGAAGACGACACGGAAGAAACTTTAGCGGCGCGAGTTTTGGAGCAAGAGCATAAAATTTATCCGTTGGCGATTAAGTTGTTTATTGACGGGCGATTGAAAATCGTCGGGCGCAGAGTTGAGATTGGAGGCAGCAAAATGAAAATCAAACGGGCATTAATCAGCGTATCAAACAAAATCGACGTAGTAGACTTCGCGAGGAAGCTTAGTAAGTGCGGCGTCGAAATTATCAGCACAGGCGGAACCGGCAAGGCGATTCGTGCGGCGGGCATTCCCGTTACTTACGTTAGCGACCTCACGGGTTTTCCTGAAATTATGAACGGGCGCGTTAAAACTCTCAATCCGAAAATTCACGGCGGGATTTTGGCTGTGCGCGACAACCCCGAACATATTCAGCAGATGAAAGAAAATGACATTGAGCCGATTGATTTAGTCGTCGTCAATCTTTATCCGTTCAAAAAGACAATTCGCAAACCGAACGTTACATTGGAGGACGCTATTGAAAATATCGACATTGGCGGCCCCGCGATGATTCGGGCGGCGGCGAAGAATTTTAAGTTCGTTACTGTCATTACCAATCCCGAACACTACGATGAGATTGCCGCGCTAATTAAGGAGCATGGTGAAGTTCCACTCGACATGCGTAAAAAACTTGCGGCGGAGGCTTTCGCGCACACTGCCGACTACGACGCGGCTATCACCAAATATCTTTCCGAAATCTGAATAAGTTTTCCCAACAAAAAATCCTCCGCTTGCTTGAGTGGAGGATAATTTTTTATTTACCGGCGACTATTAATTAATAAACCTGCGATCATTAAAAATATTTCCAACCTCTTAAAAACGAAGCCAAACAAATGCACTTATAAGTTTAGGACGCTAAATAAAAAGTTTCAGTGTAAAAAAATTGTAGCATTTTTTGTTGAAAATTTTTCGACACATGTTATAATCAAAAAAAATTTTGGAGGGTTTTAACATGAAATGGGTTTGCAATATTTGTGGCTACGAGTACGATGAAGAGCAGGGCGACCCCGAAAACGGGATTGAACCTGGCACCAAGTTTGAAGACTTGCCGGAAGATTTTGTCTGCCCGTTGTGCGGCGTCGGCAAAGAAGATTTTTCTAAGGTTGAGTAAAAAATTTTTTCTTAGCCTGTAGCAAATTATAATTCGTTATGTTACAATAAGCGTAGTAAATTTTTTGAG
Organism: uncultured Selenomonadales bacterium; assembly: GCA_946408355.1. Taxonomy (GTDB): domain Bacteria; phylum Bacillota; class Negativicutes; order Selenomonadales; family Selenomonadaceae; genus Quinella. The sequence continues at coordinate 23,275 of CAMJRX010000019.1, read as the reverse complement.
GAGGCATTTTTAAATGAAAGTAACTGTAGTTGGTTCGGGTAATGTCGGCGCGACTGTGGCGAACGTATTGGCTACCAAAGGTTTTGCAAGTGAAGTTGTCCTTATCGATATTAAAGAGGGACTTTCCGAAGGCAAAGCAATGGACATTATGCAGACATCGCACATGCTCAATTTTGATACGACGGTAACTGGTGTGACTAATAACTATGCGGCGACGGCAGGCTCGCAAGTCGTTGTTGTTACCTCTGGCATACCGCGCAAACCTGGCATGACCCGCGAACAACTCATTGGCACCAATGCAAAAATCGTTAAAAGCGTTGTCGACCAAATTCTTGAACACTCCCCCGAAGCGATTCTTATTATCGTCTCCAATCCTATGGACGCGATGACTTACCTCACGCTCAAAGATACCAAACTCCCGCGCAATCGCATTATCGGGCAGGGCGGCATGCTTGATAGTTCCCGTTTCCGCTATTATCTCGCTGAGGCTCTTAAAGAGGCTGGTTATACTGCAACTCCGACTGATATTGACGGTATGGTTGTCGGTGGTCACGCTGATAAAACTATGGTTCCGCTCGTAAGCCTCGCAACTTATCGCGGAATTCCTGTTACCCAATTCCTCAGCGAAGAGGCAATTCAAAAAGCTGTCGAAGCTACCAAAGTTGGCGGCGCGACCTGCACGAAACTTTTGGGTACTTCTGCTTGGTATGCTCCTGGCGCAGCGGCGGCGGCTTTGGTTGAGGCTATTGCCCTTGACGCTAAGAAATTGATTCCGTGTTGTGTCTACCTCGACGGCGAATACGGCGAAAAAGATTTGTGCATTGGCGTCCCCGTTATTCTCGGCAAAAACGGCGTAGAAAAAATCGTCGAAGTTGAATTCTCTGCGGCTGAAAAAGCAAAATTCGCAGAAAGCGTTGCGGCGGCTCGCGAAGTTAACAGCAAGATTGCCGGTGCTCTCGAATAATTTAAAACTGAAAACTTAATCAAGGAACTCTGCCGTAAAAGGTAGGGTTCCTTTTGATTTAAGGAGGCTAAAGCGCGGTGACAAGCTGAAAATTTTTCAAAGGTAAATCGCGACCGCTGGATGCAAAGTCACGTTGCCCTTTTGATTTAAGGAGGTAGGAAATTTAAACGATATTGCAAGTGAAGGACGCGAACAAAAGTTTTCAAGGAGGAGAGCAAAATGACAGACAGAGTTGAAAAAATTGCACGGGTTGCTCGCGTCAACGGCGTCGCTCAAGACAACAAACATCGCTTTAACAGCGGACGTGGACGCCGAGAGGATACGAACACTTTCGCCGAAGAATTGCGGCGCGTAATGAATAAAAAGGCGGCACCCGTCAAGAAAACTGAAATTCCCGAAGCATACAATTTGGAACTGACAAGTTGCGGGACACATTCTCTATTTTACTCAAGCGGTTTAAGTTTGGACACGTTACTTACATAAATTTTGGGAGGATTGATTATGACTGATAAAGAGTTTATGAACCTCGCGCTTGAAGAGGCGTTGAGGGCTTATCACGAAAACGAAGTACCAATCGGAGCCGTTCTCATTGACGAGGGCGGCATTTTAATTTCCCGCGAACACAATCGAATTGAACAACTGCACGACGCAACAGCTCACGCAGAAATTTTAACATTACGCGAAGCAAGTAGAAAATTAAATAAACGGCGATTATCTGGTTGCACGCTTTATTCCACTGTAGAGCCTTGCGCAATGTGTGCAGGCGCGTTGATTTTATGCAGAGTTAAGCGTTTGGTTTATGGCGCAGTTGATTCAAAATTCGGCGCGGCGGAATCTTTATTTAATGTCGTAAACAATCCCGCGCTCAATCATCAATTATTAGTTACGGCGGGCGTTATGGAGAAAGAGTGCCACGAGCTAATGAAAAAATTTTTTGATACCTGTCGAAAAAAATTCTCGCGAAATTTATAACGAAACTAGAGAAATGCAGATTTCGTAAGCAAATTTTTTCAAAATTTAAAAGCCCGCCAAAAGCGAGCTTGAAAATTCCCATATGGTGCCTCAGAGCGGAATCGAACCACTGACACGGGGATTTTCAGTCCCCTGCTCTACCAACTGAGCTACCGAGGCGCAACGTGACGTTGCATCCAGTGGACGCGTCTAAGTATTTAATCCTTTAAACTTTTAAACCGCACCTTGATGTTGTCACAATCTATAAAGCAAACGTTAATTTTCAAATGGCGACCCGGATCGGACTTGAACCGACGACCTCCGCCGTGACAGGGCGGCATTCTAACCAACTAAACTACCGGGCCGAGTGGTGACGCCAGCGGGATTCGAACCCACGAACCCGCCGTGAAAGGGCGGTGTCTTAACCTCTTGACGATGGCGCCTTATTGGTGATCCGCCCGGAACTCGAATCCGGGACACCCTGATTAAAAGTCAGGTGCTCTACCGACTGAGCTAGCGAATCATCTTTCAATTAATCTGTGAATCAACAAGCCGTAATATAGCACATATCCTAAGACATTGCAAGTACTTTTTAAAAATTTTTTTAGTTTGGGTCGAAAGTTAAAGATTCAAGAATTTTATCGCGGCGTTCCTTAGATTTTGCAAAGTAATCGTGGACGGCTTGCCGGTCGTGATTTTCAATCGCCACAATGACATTTCCGAGAATTTTTTGCAAATCGCGCAGGTGTGTCGAAATTGCTTCGCCGTTAGTCATACAAATATCAGCCCACATGTCAGCATTGGAACTGGCAATTCGCGTTGTGTCCTTAAAACCGCCACCGACTAATTTCAAACACGAGTCGAGATCATCTCCAGCGTCATTCAAGAGAGTTACCAGAGCCGCCGCCGTTAAATGCGGAACATGACTTATAATTGAGGCGCAACGGTCGTGTTTGGCAATGTCAATCGTCAAAAAATTTGCTTCAGTCAAGCGCAACGCGTTCATCAACTTTTCGTGAGCCTCAAGTGGTGCGCCCGTGTCTTCGACAATTACATAAGCCTTACCCTTAAAAAGATTTTTATCTGCCGCTTCAACGCCCGATTTTTCGCGTCCGGTCATTGGGTGCCCTGCTATGTAAAAAATATCGGGCGGCAAAATTTTTTTCAGCTCCTGCCAAATGAATTGTTTAGTAGAGCCTGCGTCGGTGATGATTGCACCACTCTTTATAAAAGGCAGAATTTTTTTTACCATTGGGACAATCTGCAAAACGGGCGGGCTTAAGAAAATTATATCCGCGTCGTTGACAACTTTTTTAATGTCTGATGTTGCCAAATCAACCGCGCCAAGTTCCATTGCGCGTTGCATAGAATTTTCCGTTCGACACAAGCCCGTTATAAAAATTTTATCACCGAGTTTATCTTTTAAACAAAGTCCTAATGAGCCGCCAATTAAGCCAACGCCAATAATCGCGAGTTTCATATCAACCGCCCCATAACTTTTGCTATGCCGTCCAAACTTTCCATGAGTTCCTTAAAAGCTTCGGGCGTTAACGATTGATCGCCGTCAGAAAATGCCTTTTCGGGGTGAGGGTGTACTTCGATTATCAAACCGTCTGCACCAGCTGCTACTGCCGCTCTTGCCATAGGCGCAACCATTTTCCAACGACCGGTGCCATGTGAAGGATCGACGACGATTGGTAAATGCGACAATTCTTTAACTGCCGCCACTGCTGATAAATCTAAGGTATTGCGTGTGAAAGTTTCATAAGTTCTGATTCCGCGTTCGCAGAAGATAACTTGCTCGTTGCCGCCGCTCATTATATATTCTGCCGCGTTGAGCCATTCAGAAATTGTCGCACTAAGTCCACGCTTTAAAAGTATAGGTTTAGAACATTTTCCCAGAGCTTTAAGCATTTGGAAGTTTTGCATATTCCTTGCACCGACTTGAAGAATATCAGCATACTTGCAAAAAGTTTCTATGTCGTCTTTATCGACAATTTCGGTTACGACGCGCAGATTAAATTCGTCGGCAACTTTACGCAGAAGTTTCAAACCGTCTTCACCAAGTCCTTGAAAGTCATAAGGCGAAGTTCTCGGCTTGAAGGCCCCACCGCGCAGAAATTTTGCATCGCAAGCTTTGACTGCTTGAGCGGCCTCGCGCAGTTGGTCTAAACTTTCTACCGCGCAGGGTCCCGCCATAACGACGATTTCACGCCCGCCTATTTTTACGCCGCCCGCGTCAATTATCGTATCTTCAGGGTGAAAATCACGACTAACAAGTTTATATTTTTCGGTTATGCGAATGGTCTTATCGACGCCAGCCATCATTTGCAGTTCCAAGTTCGCGATTATTTTTTTGTCGCCAATAACACCGACGATTGTCACTTCCTCGCCTTTAGAAAGATGCGTGCGCAACCCTGCCGCCTCTATCTTTTTGACGACTGCCGATAAATTTTCTGGTGTGGAACCAGGCTTCATTACTACTATCATAAAAAAATTTTCTCCTTTATGCTTTATAAAATCCATGCATTATTATACTTAATATTTAACTTATATGCAAAGCTGAAACGAATTTTCATTTAAACCTTTGGCAGTTAGTATATTTACAAAAAATTTCTTAAAACTATTCGCCGTCATTTCGTATACAAACCAACGAAAGTTTTTCACCGCATGGGCAAGCCTTTTAATTTTCGCTGGATATGTCCGTTTTTTTCAAGATAAACATAAACGTAGCTGTCACTGAATTGTTTTTCATTTTCGGCTTGCTGATTTTATCAATGGCGCAACTCATCTAACAGATAATTATCAATAATTATGTAACGATTGCTTAATTCGGTTTTGAGTGTCGAAAAAAATATCTCTGCCGCTCAAATGAAGTTTGTTGTGATACTTTTAATGCTTTGGCAAAATCTTTTTGCGAAAGTTTCTTTGAGTTTCTTAGGGGTTGTTGGTAAGTCAAGTAAAAGAAAAACAAAAGAACAGAATAAAATTCGTGTTTGAAGTCCCCAAAAAAGTCGGACGCCCGTCGCTTAATCCCCGAATCGTCTTCAACGCCCTCATGTGGATACTCAAAAGCGGAGCGCGTTGGCGCGATTTACCTGCTCGTTACGGTAATTGGCACAGCATTTACCACAAATTCCGTCTTTGGTGCTCTCTCGGTTTATTTGACCGCTTGCTCAAAGTTATCAACGCCGACGCAAAGGACGCTACCTTGCTTGAGTTTGATTCAACTTTCTGCAAAGTGCATAAGAGTGCGTGCTGCGCACTGAAAAACCAAGCAATAGGAGTGTAGCGCGGCGGCAAGTTTTGAATGTGGTATTGACCGGCGGGCACGTTCACGACTCAGAACCGGCTATCGAACTTCTTAAGGGCGTTACACTCAAGGGTAAAACAATTCTTGCGGATATTTCGACTCCTGCCTCTATAAGCAACGCAATATTGTTGAGCGCTTCTTTCAGCGAATTAAAAATTACCGTCACGTTGCCACGCGCTTCGACAAATTGGCTCTTTGCTTTGAGAATTTCGTTTTACTTGCTTCTTCTGTTATTCACTTTTAATTTACCAACAAACCCTAGCGATCGAATTTGTCGAAGAGTGAAGCGAGGCGGTCGTTCAAGAGCAACTGATTGCTTTCCGAGCGACCAGTTGGCAATCGGACGATCTGCCCAATTTTTTTGCAACTCTACTACTCTAAGATAAAGCAATTTGAAAACGGAATAGTCATTAGGAAAAGCGCCGCGTTTTGTCACCTTGCCAAAACGCCGTTAAGCATAGCCTCAAACATCGGTCCAAAGACTTCTTTTAGAGCCGCTTGCATTTGGGCGACACTTTTAGGCTTGTACTCGGCAATAATGAATTCTTCTGCCGAGTGTGTCTCGATTTTTTCTTTTCATCTCTTCTTGCTCCTATATCAAAAAATGGATTGTGCTCTCCTTCTTACACAATACATTTTACACTACCGTGTCATTTATAAACGCTGATTAATACTCTAATTACCGACATTTGAAGAAGAATTCGAGAATCTTGCTTACAGCGTGACACATTATTTTAGATGTTTTGAATCGTTTCTGTTCTTGTAGTGTGTATTAACTTGTGAATTGACTCTGAAATGCCTTTACATAATGTTAAGTGATTATCCTCTTATTTTTAATTCTTCCCTAATGACAAACGCAGAAAAAATTTGTAGAATTACTGCAACATAAGGATTCAAGGGAGTGATTCATATGCCGTTGATTTTAGCACTTATAGGAGTCGCCCTTGATGTCCCTAGAGAGCTAGTTGGTGGTTTATTGGCTTTCTTCTTGATAAGAGAGTTGGCTTAAATTTTTACGTCGACAAAGAAATTTTTAAAAATATTGGAAGATGGAAAGTCAGCCCGCGCTTGCTTTCCGTTTTTCCTTGTATTGGGGAGGTGCACGGATGAATGTCGGCAAAAACCTATTAGCGTTTGCGATTATAATTTTTTTCGCGAATTCGGTTGAAGCGTCGGATTTAAAAATTGATTCAGGAAAAACTTTTGTCGAACAAAAATACGTTACACCGCCGAGATTGCGCCGACCTTTTCTGCCGCCAATTAGAACTTCGCGAAAAGATTACATACCTCGACAACCCTTCCGCCCTAAGTCGCATTACCTGCCGCATGTGCCTAAACCAACTAACGACAATCGCGGTGGCAAAAGAAAAAATTTTGGTCCTCCACGAATGCCGTGCAGATAAATTTCATCAAGGAATGAACCCGAATGAGAAGTTTAACGAAAAATTTAATATTGGCGACGGCAGTTGTCAGCGCAATATTTATCGTTGACTTTTCTAGTGCCGGAGCCGCAAGTCTCCACTACGAAACAACTTGCTCCGTAAAAAAAATTTGTCCGTTTTTAATGGACAGTTCACAACAATATTTAGACTTTTGGTCAAAGTTTCGAGATACAGTCATGCCCGACCCCGACGAGCCGCAAAATAATAATCCGCCAAAAGAGGAAGAACCACCTCCGAATGACGACGAATCCGATTCTAAAGACGAAGATTAATCCTTCCAGCCTTTAGTAGTCACGTCTTTAATCTCAAATTTGCGCTGAACACGACCAAATCCATCCTTAACGCGCAGAAAATAAATAGCTTTCTTCCGATAATCGGCGACGGGATCGTTGCCGGTTTTTTCTTGGTAGTTAAGCGTGTTTTCGGCGTGGGCAGAAGTGAAACCGAATAAAATTTTTAGCGGCAAAGTTTTTCCTCTGCGCGGGATAATTGAGTCGTCAGCAATATTTAACGGATAATAAGACCCGTTGACTTGCACGAGGAGCATTGGCGCAACTTCCCCAACAAAAGTTCCTTCGGGCGGCATGGCAAGCGGATAATCGCCGTCGGGTAAAGCAATGTGTTCGCCGTTCTTTATATAGCTGATTACGTCCGAGGGGAAAATTTCTTCGTGCCAACTGGGCGATGTGTCAGATTTCGGATAGAGCACAACAGCGAATGATAGCAATAAAAACACTGTAGCCGCGATAAAATAAAACTTACGTGAAAACTTTCTGAACTCTGATTTCTCCGCGTCAATAATTTTTTGTAGCTCTCTGTACTCATTCATTTTTGTAGTTGCGTTGGGAAAGTCGGACGATTAGAGTGTTCGGCAATGTCTTTGATAACGTCTTTATCAGGCTTGCCCAAAACCCAACCGAGCATTTTAATTTCAGCGTGAACGGCAATTTTTTGGTCGCGAACATCACCCGACGTAAAGCAAATCTTTTTGTAATTTTCCAATGAAAGCTTATATCGGGCGTTAATCTCTTGCAATGAGCGCAACTTATTTGGCGGATTGTGATAACTCGCAATTAATTTCGTAATATCTTCCTGTTCAGCCATGTTTAGACCTCCTCCAACTTAACCAAATAAAAATTCCGGCGGCAATCGTAAACGCAACAACGCTCGTAACCTGTGCGGACTTTAGTACGCCGATAACTTGACTTGTATAATCGCCGCGCAGAAACTCCAAAGCAAATCGCGCCGCCGCGTAAAGCATAACGTATAGCGCGAAACATTGCCCCTTAACATAATTCGTGCAACGGAAAATCAAAAGCAACGCAAAAATCACAACATCAAGTTGACACTCCCAAACCTCTGCAGGGAAAAGCGGCTGTGCTCCATAAGTTCGATAAGCTAACGTCGTATCGGGATAAATTATTCCATAGTTGCCTCCTGTCGGTGCTCCAAAAGCGTCGCCGTTTAAAAGATTGGCACAACGTCCTAAAGCTTGCCCCAACACAATCGCGGGAGCCATAAGGTCGGCAAGATGAATCACATCGATCCCTTTTTTTTTGGCATAAAGTGCTCCCGCCGTCACACCCAAGATAATTCCGCCTTGAACAGCCATTCCTCCCTGCCACACGTTTAAAATTTCGCTGAGATGATTTTGATAATAGCTCCAATCAAAAAAGAAAACGTCCCAAAGCCTAGCACCTAGCAAACCAAAAAAGCCGCCGATTAAACCTATGTCAATAATAAATTTTTCGTAGCCGCGCCCGTCAACCTTAGCCATAAAGTAGCCGACGCCCGTTGCTAAAAAAATCGACAACGACAAAATTACGCCATAAGAGCGAATCGGAAAATCGCCAATGTAAAATAAAAATTGATGCACGCCAATCCTCCAAAAGTTTTTTATGATTATAACAGGCGTCGAAGATTTTTAAAAGGATTTATCGCGGCTGAAAGGAATTTTAATCACTGCGTCGAAGTCAAAAATAGCAAACAAGCTGATAAAAATTTTCGTGGAGGGATGAGGTTGGCATTTTTTTTGATAGTGCCGAGCGTCATGATAGTCAGCGTCGTGTTGGTTCATGCGTTTGCAAATCGGCTTGGATTGCGGATTTATTACACGACACTTATCGCAACAGCAATTTTAGCGTTTATGGTCGAATTCGCAACGGCGTCCTTTACACCTGCAACCGGTCGAGAATATCTTTTGCGATTGGCACTTATGATTTTGGCGGCGTCGTGTCTGCTAACTTTGGCGAATAGATTTTTATTAAAGAAACAACGCGAGGAAGAAAAAAATTTCGACGCGAAAGTTAAAGCGGCTTACGAGGCGGAAAAGAAAAAAAATTTAGCAGTTGCCGAAGAAACGCCGATAAATACATTTGATTGGAACGCGGCGGGGACTTCGCTTGACGAGAAAAATTTTTCGCACGAAGAAATTTCAGCTAAGGTAGACAAATCGCCCGCTGATAACGAAATTTCTGCTAAGGTAGACGAAACACTCGCCGACAACGAAATTTCTGCTAAGGCAGATGATACGCCCGTCGACAACGAAATTTCTGCTAAGGCAGATGATACGCCCGTCGACAACGAAATTTCTGCTAAGGCAGATGATACGCCCGTCGACAACGAAATTTCTGCTAAGGCAGATGATACGCCCGTCGACAACGAAATTTCTGCTAAGGCAGATGATACGCCCGTCGACAACGAAATTTTATCTAAGGTAGACGAACCTCCTGTTGATAACGAAATTTCAGCTAAGGCAGATGAATCGCCCGCTGATAACGAAATTTTATCTAAGGTAGACGAATCGCCCGTTGATAACGAAATTTCTGACGAGGCAAAAGCGGAACTCCTCGAAAAACCTGTATCAACGGAAAATTTCCCGCTTGAGAAAGTTTTTACGCCACTGCATGAATTAAAACACGAGGACGCCGATAAACCAATAAAGCTCCCAGAAGAGCCAGAGCAAAATAAAGATTTGCCAGTGGACGAAGTTTTTAAACCATTATCCGAAGCTAAGCCACAGCCGATTGAACCTGTTGCCGCTCCCGTCGAAAAGAAAGTTGAGCGTACAGAATTTTTCCCGTTGCAAGAAGTCTTTCAGCCTTTATCAACTTTAGACCTCGAAAAGCTCGAAGAAATTACGCAGGAAGAAAAAACTGCACCACACGAAGAAGAGACTAAGCCAGAAGAAAAAATCGCCACGCTCGACGAACTTTTGGATAAGGCGTATGATGAGTGCGATAAAGGGCACGTTTGGCAAGCAATAGAAACTTATAGAAAGGCATTAAAACGCTACCGTAATGACGACTATGCGCCGTTTGTGGCGATTGATTTGGGCAATATCTATAAGGAGCAGGCACTTTATACTAAGGCAATCAAAACTTACGAAAGGGCGTTGAATTTGCCTGCCGTCAAGCGCAACGAGTCGATTAAAAAAGAGTTTGTTAACAATTTACATTATCTGCGCGTCGTCCGCGATGTCTTGTTAAAATATCATGCACTGTCGACGCCGTTTAGCCAAATTTCAAAAGAAATTCTGCAGGAGGTTGACATCGAGTTTAAAAAGGTGCAAATTAACTCCGCGCAGTAAAATAAGCTAATAAAAAATTTTGGAGGTAACAGAATGAAAAAAAGTGTTGAGATTCTGGGCTTGCCGATAATCAGCATAACTGAAGGGCGGGAGCTTGGCGTCAGTAAGTCGCTATTAATCGACGCCAAAAACGGAGTAGTAGCGGCGGTAACGATAGATGACGAGGATTGGTATCGTGGCGTCAAGCTCATTCCTTACGAGGCGATTATCGCAATCGGTGAGGACGCCGTGACAATCACACACAGCGAAAATATTTTGAACTTGGAAGAAGCGGGCGATTATGAACGTCTGCTGGTTGAAAATATTCGCGTCATCGGCACCAAAGCGATAACTAAAACGGGGCGCATTCAAGGCAAAGTAACCGAGGTTTTTATCGGCGACGGCGGCAAGATTGAAAAATGCGAAGTAACTACACCCGACGGCACAGTTAACGAAATTAATTCCGAACAAATTTCCATATTCGGTAAACAAGTCACGGTTATAGACGTTGGCGAGGAAAAAAAAAATAGTTTAACAGAGCAATCCGCCTTTGAACCTGCGTTTAAAGCCTTCCACGAAGAGCCAGCGCAAAAGGCTTGGCATCTATCCGTTGAGGAGCCGACAGAAATTATTTCGGAGCCACAAGAAACTTTCGAGGTTGCTAAGAAAGAATTGCCGCCAGTCGAAGAAATTCAGCCTATACTCAAATTGGCGCAGTTGCCAGAAGAAGAACCTAACACTACGGAAGAGGAACAAGCCGCTCTTGAAGAAAGCATGACGCCTGAACCAATCGTTGAAATTGCTCAAGAACCAGTCGTTGAAACTACTCAAGAACCAGTCGTCGAAGTTGCTCAGGAACCAGTCGTTGAAACTGCTCAAGAACCAGTCGTCGAAGTTGCTCAAGAACCAGTCGTTGAAACTACTCAAGAACCCGTCGTTGAAACTACTCAAGAACCAGTCGTCGAAGTTGCTCAGGAACCAGTCGTTGAAACTACTCAAGAACCCATTGTTGAAACTGCTCAAGAACCCGTCGTTGCAATAAAACTTTCCGAAGAAGACAAAAAAATTGCGGCGATGACTCAACAGGCGGAAGATTTGAAAGCGGCTTTGAAAAAAGCGCGGGCAAGTCAGCAGGTAACGTCAACAGAACCCAAACCGATGATTCCGCAAAGAAAGCAAGTTGAAAAAGCTATCGACGAACGTCGCCGCAGAGTTTTACTCGGTAGACACGCCAAAAAAACTATTACTGCGGAAAGTGGCACTCTCGTCGTAGAAATGGGCGCGGAAGTCACGGAAGAAGTCCTTCAGCGTGCGCGGCTCTCAAACAAATTTATCGAACTGTCAATGAATGTTCAATAAAATTCTATCCAATAAAAAATTCCCGCTCGGTTTTAGCCGTGTGGGATTTTTTTATAGATTTATGTTCGCCTCTTGCGCCAATTTTCTAAGCCGATAGACGGGCAAGCCGACGACGTTAGACCAATCGCCATGAATTTTTTCGATAAACTTAGTTGCGCCGCCCTGCAATGCATATGAACCGGATTTATCAAGCGGTTCACCTGTGGCAACGTATTCGCGAATTTCTTCTGCAGTCATTTTGCCGAAATAAACTTCTGTGACTTCCACCGCTGTAAAAATTTTTCCGCCCGCGCAGATTGCTAAGCCCGTTATAACCTCATGTTTTTTGCCGGCAAGTTGAGCCAACATTTTTTCCGCGCCAGCAACGCCGTCGGGTTTACCAAAAATTTCCCCGTTCAAAACGACAATCGTATCTGCGCCGATAACTACTGCGTCGGGATTTTTTGCGGCGATTGAGCTTGCTTTGAGCTTTGCATTTTCAATCGCTAAAATTTTCGGGCTGTCGGCCTGTTGAACTTCCTTAGCGTCGCTGACTTCAACGACGAAATTTTTACAAAGTTTTTTTAGAAGTTCATGCCTACGCGGCGAACTTGAAGCTAAGATAATCATTGCCTCACCTCCGCAACGAGTATAGAAAAAGTTTATCGCAAAGTCAACGATAAATCCTCATGTTTTATAAAACGTGTATTTTGTAAATTAAATTTGGCAGGAAAATTTTCTCGTGCAAAGAATTATTTTAAACAAAGGAGGTGCAGTTATGAAGGAACATATTCACAAGGACGTAGTGATAATTGGCGCGGGCATGGCTGGTTTAACGGCGGCTTTGTATTGCGGTCGCATGAATTTGGATACTTTGGTTTTGGAAAATGGGCTTATCGGAGGACAAATCGCCAATGCAGTCGCTATCGAAAATTATCCCGGCTTTGTTAGCGTAAACGGCGGCGATTTAGTTGCGACGGTTCAGCAACAGGCGGAAAATTTTGGCGCGGTGATTGATGAGTTTGACGAGATTGAAAAAGTCACGTTGAAGACGACGCCGAAAATTATCGAGACGCAGGAAAAAATTTACGAGGCTGACGTTGTTATAATCGCGAGTGGCATGAATCGACGTAAACTTCCATTGCCCGAAGAGAAAAAATTTGCAGGGCGCGGGGTTCACTACTGCGAATTGTGCGATGGGCACGCTTACGACGGCAAAATTATTGCTGTTATGGGCGGCGGCAATGCGGCTGTCGACGCGGCGAACTTTTTAACCAAATACGCCAAGAAACTTTATCTGATTCATAGGTCGGAGTTCAGAGCCGATGAAGTTTCGCAAAGACGCCTTCGCGCTAACGACAAAGTTACAATCATGTTGCAGACGGAGATAAAAGCCCTGCGCGGCGATAAAAAACTTGCAGCAGTCGAAGTCTTCGATAAAAAGACGGGCGAAACAAAAACACTTGCAATCGACGGAATTTTTGTAAACATAGGCGTTGAACCTAATACTAAACTTTTCAAGGACGAATTGAACTTGACGGCAAATGGGAGAATTCCCGCCGGCGAGGATTGTAAAACGGAAATTGCTGGAGTATTTGCGGCTGGCGACGTTCGCGAAAAACAAATTCGGCAACTGACAACGGCGGCAAGTGACGGTACGACTGCGGCATTGTTAGCGGAAAAGTATTTGGCAAAACTCAAAGAGGCGAAATAAATTGGTCAAAGTCTACACGATTCAAAGTTGCCCGTATTGTGCAAAGGTCAAGCGTTATCTTAAATATAAAGACGTGGAATTTGAGGAGCTGGACATTGAGAAAGACCCCGCCGCTCGTGAGGCTTGTCAAAAATTGACAGGTATGGATTGGGCAGTTCCCGTCACTACTATTGACAACGAGACTTTTGTTATTGATTACGACAAAGAAGAACTTGATAAATTGCTGTGTTTGTAAGGAGGAATCTTTATGGTTAAAGTTTATTCGTTCGAGGGTTGTCCGTGGTGCTCTAAAGTGAAGAAATATCTTGAAGCTCGCGGAGTCGAATACGAAACGCGCGACATTGAAGAGAGCGAAGAGGCGGCTAAGGAATGCCAAAAAATTTCGGGCGACTTGGCGGTTCCTGTCACGACTATTGACGGCGTTAATTACGTTGTGGGTTTCGACAAAAAGAAAATCGATGAATTGCTTGCAAGTGCATGATTAGGAGTGTTTTTTATGAGTATTTACGACTTCACGGTTAAGACCAAAAAAGGCGAGGACAAATCGCTTGCTGATTACAAGGGCAAAGTTTTGCTTATCGTCAATACGGCGAGCAAATGCGGTTTTACGCCCCAATTCGCTGAACTGCAGAAACTCTACGACGATTACAAGGATAAAGGCTTGGAGATTTTGGGTTTCCCGTGCAACCAATTCGCCGGTCAAGAGCCTGGCACCAATGACGAAGTTCAACAGTTCTGCAAGCTCAATTACGGTGTGACGTTCCCGATTTTTGCTAAGGGCGACGTTCGCGGCGATACGGCTCAACCGCTGTTTAAATATCTCACCGCGCAGAAAAAATTCGATGGCTTTGATATGAATCACCCCGTCGGACCGAAACTTCTTGAGGCTCTGCAGAAAAATTTCCCTGAATATTTGGAAGGCGACGGCATTAAGTGGAACTTTACAAAATTTTTAATTGACCGCGAGGGAAATGTTGTTGCGCGTTTCGAGCCGACGACAACACCCGCCTCCATTGCTAAGGATATTGAGAAATTGCTCTGAAAATATTTACAGCTAAATTTTTTTGAATAATACTGTGTACTTTTACTTCCGCTATCGACGCGGAAATTTTTTTATGGTAAATTGTGCCGTAAATCATGGAGGTGGAATTATGGCAGATTTACTCTACACAATCAAAGCGAACACTCCTAAGGAAGAAATTATTCGGCAACTGCGCGAACACCCCGAAATAAAATTTGTGTCGCTGGTCGGCATTGACTTAGCTGGCAACGACACCGACGAAAAAATTCCCGTGCGCATTTTTATCAAGGACATTGACGAATTCTACGCGGGAACGGCTGTTCAGACTGACGGCTCAAGCGTCGTGTTGCCTGGTATCGCCACGCTTAACAATGCAAAAGTCGATATGCCCGTTGACCCGTCGGTTAATTGGTTCGTCGATTATAATTTTGAGCACTATGACAACGTTACAAATCACCCCGTCGGCACGCTGAGGATTCCTGGATTTTTGATTCACGAGGGTAAACGTGTCGACAGCCGCGCAGTTTTGACGGATACTTTGGTTAATGTTAAGCGCGAATTGGTAAATTTATTTCACGCGCACCCCGACATTGACGGCTTAGACGTTAGCGGCAAGGAAATTATTGACCTCGTTTTTACGTCGGCAACGGAGCTTGAATTTTGGGTTAAAACACCGCTTGAAGAAGCTTCAGTCGAGGAGATGAGCGCGGCGCAAGTTTTGCAGGAGCAATATTGGGAACGGACGCATGGCGCGGTTCGTTGCGCGTTGGAGCAGTCAATAATTGAGCTGGATAAATACGGCTTGCAAGTCGAAATGGGACATAAAGAAGTTGGCGGGCTTAAAGCGCAGATTGACGAGTCGGGGCACTTAACGCACGTTTGCGAACAGCTGGAAATTGATTGGAAGTTTTCAGACGCAGTTCAGGCGGCGGATAATGAAATTGTTGTGCGGACTGTTGTTAAAGAAATTTTCCGCGCTAATGGTTTGGAAGTCACTTTTAAAGCTAAGCCGATGATTGGGCTTGCCGGCAATGGCGAACACACGCACATTGGATTGGCGGCAATTACAGCAGACGGCAAATTACACAATTTATTTGCCGCGAAAAATCCTGCCGAAGATTATATGAGTGCAATCGGCTACGGCGCGTTAATGGGCTTGCTGAAAAATTACGAGGTTATTAATCCGTTCGTGAGTGCAACTAATGATTCACTTAACAGATTAAAGCCTGGCTTTGAAGCTCCCGTTTGTATCGTGACTTCGCTGGGAAATACGCCGAAAATCCCCGCACGCAATCGGACAATTTTAGTTAGCTTAATTCGCGACTTAAAAAATCCTATGGCTACACGTTTTGAACTGCGCGGTTGCAATCCTTATACGAATATTTATTTGGTATTGGCGGCGTGCTATTCGGCAATTTTAGACGGCGTAAAAGCTACTATAACTCATAAGACGCCCGAACTTTTAGCGGAACTTTCCAAAGATGCCGGGCAAGAGGGCTTTTATTTGGAGAAAGACCGCGCCTATCGCAGTGAACAGGACGTTTTCGAGGACTTCACTCAAGAGGAACGCGATAAATTATTTGGCAAGCCGCCCTCAACCGTCTGGGAAAATATGGAAGCTTTAAATAAATATCCCGACAAAGTTAAAGTTATTTCAAGCGGCGGCGCATTGCAAGAACGGATTATCAACGCTTTTCGTGACGGTGCACTTTTGCGTTGGAAGACTGAATTAATTTCGCGTATTCTTCCTGAATTGCGCGGGATTGTTCGCAAGGCAAAAAAAATCGACGCCGAATTTGTTACTGACCTCGACGCCTATAATTGGAATAAAATTTTCTTATTGAGAGCCACGCTTGCTAAAGATTCTATCGACGAAAAATCGCTGTTTACGCAACTTATCAGCGCGTTGAATTCGGGCGAATATGAAACGGCGTCGCGCTTGCAAGTTGAGATTTACGCCAAAATTGAGGAGCTTAAAGTTCTTTACGACGCTTACGAGAAAAATATTATTTAACAGTATTGGTGGTCGAAATGAATTATTGCTCTGTCGTCGGCGTGCAATTCAATTAATCGCCGCTGAAAAATTTTTCTAAGTTCGCGGTCTGTCATTAAAAAATTCCACGGAACTGCCACGTCGAAAATTAATTTCCTGCCCGTCTTATATGGTACAACTCTAAAATCGTGCAAAGACAGCCGCGTATCAATCTCCGCTAAAATTTTTTCGGCAAGTTCTTTATGTTCGTCGAAATTTTTATCACCGATAACTACGGGGTCAACGTGAAGTGTTGCAGAAATTTGGAACGTCGATTGAAGTTTTCGCTCCAATCCGTCAATAATTTCGTGCGCATCTAAAAGTTTCAACGTCGCTGGCATTTCAACGTGCATGGAAACAAAAATTCTTTTCGCGCCGTAACTATGAACAATCAGGTCATGGACGCCCAAAACTTCGGGCGCATCTGTGACAATTTTTTTTATGCCGTCAATCAGCTCTTGATTCGGGCGGTCGCCGAGCAGAGGATTTAAAATTTCTTTTAGCGAAGTGAAGCCGCCGCGCAGGATAAATGCCGATACGAAAACTCCCGCGCCGCCGTCAATATTTATGCCAAAATTTATCCAAGTGACAACGGAAATTATTACAACGCTGGTTGCAAGACAATCAGTAAAACTGTCGAGAGCCGCCGCTGAAAGTGCCGCTGAATTTATTTTACGTGCCGCATGCCGGTAGAAAATTCCTAAAAAAAACTTCGCCGCAACGGATAAGCCTAGCACGAGCAAAGTTATTTGGTCGACGTTTAAAATTTCTGGCGTGATAATTTTTTCGACAGACGAATAAAAAAGTTTGCCGCCAACAAGAATCATTGCCGCCGCTATAAAAAGTCCCGCGAGATATTCCGCCCGTCCGTGTCCAAAAGGGTGCTCTTCATCGGGCGGCTTAGCAGATATTTTGAAACCTGCTAACATTATCGCGGAAGTGCCAACGTCGGAAATATTATTGAAGGCGTCGGCAATAATTGAAATCGCACCGCTCATCAAACCGATAATCAGCTTAACGCCACTCAACAAAAGGTTGACGCAAATACCAGCGAAGCTAACGAATTGCCCAAAACCTTCGCGGGTTGATAAGTTAAAAAATTTTTTCCAAAGCATTGAACAGCTTAAGATTCTCCTCTCGTGAACGAATCGCCGAACGCAAATAATTTTTGTCTAGTCCTAAAAAATTCGCGCAACTCCTTAGCAAAATTTTTTCACAGCGCAATTCAGCTAAAATTTTTTCGGCTTGCTCATGTTTGAACAGAACAAAATTAACCGTCGGCGAAAAAACTTTCACTCCGCGCAGATTATTTAGCCGCTCGACGAAAAATTTTTTCTCAACTTCAAGCCAAGCACGAGTTCGCCGCAAAAAGTCTTCATCGGACAATGCCGCGACGCCTGCCTTTTGCGCTAAAAAGTTTACGTTCCAAACGTCTTTACATAAATTTAATTGCCGCGCTAAATTTTCTTCGACGACTGCAAAACCTAATCGCAAACCGGGTATCGCGAAAATTTTCGTCAACGATTGCACGACAGAAATTTTTTCCGAAACAAATTCTCTAACCGATTCAACGTCGAGGAAATCTATAAAAGACTCGTCGACAATAACATTTGCAACTTTGGCGAGCTGTAAAATTTTTTTCGTTGAAATTAAATTTCCCGTCGGATTGTTCGGACGACCGATTATAACGCAATCGGAAGAATTAACTTGAAGCTTTTCAACGTCGAGTGAAAAATTTTCTGCCGCGTTCGTGAAAAAATATTTTATGTCGCAATTAGCAGCTCTTGCCGCCCGTTCATATTCGGAAAAACTCGGTACAGGAATTACGACACGGGCGGGGCGCATGACGTTTAAATAAAGATAAAAAAATTCCGCCGCGCCGTTGAGCACAACCAAATTTTTTTCGGTCACGTCATATCGGCGAGAAATGGCGCGTTTAAGTTCGGTTGCATTTGGATCGGGATAATTTACCACGCCGCGAAGATTTTCCGTCAACGTGTGCAAAATTTTTTCCGACAAGCCCAGCGGATTTATATTCGCGCTGAAGTCTAACCAATCGTCCAAAAGATTTCCTGCCGCATTATAAACTTGCCCGCCGTGTTCGTAGAGTTCCAATTTTTTTCCTCCATACAAAAATTAATCGCTACCGCGCAATGGATTAGCGATTTTTTTATTTAATTTTTATAGATTGTGATTATAATTTAATCATTAAATTTTGGAGAGCGTCGCATAAGCCAAAAAATTAGCCTAGTGGGTTATGTAAGCAACTCTGACAAAAATATTATCCATAGATTAGAATTACGCGTTTTAAATACAATTAATTTTGTTGTTTCAAATGCCGTCCGTTTTCAATTAGATATTTGGCAATGACTTCGCCGGAACATTTATAATTGTAAAGATTTTTTTCACGAAAAGCTATAATCTCTTCCGAAGTTTTTGTTTCTATGGTTTCATGTACAATTTTCGGAAGATCTTCAATTTGATCTTTCCCGAGCGTATAACCTAGCTCTCTTAATTTTTTCTCAGTCCACGATTCTCCCATGTCCGCCAATTCAAAGTCTGCCATGTTCTCTAAGGGTATTTCAAGTGTGATGATTGGTTTTTGGTATAGTAAGACAAAATCCATACGAATTCCAGACATGTCCGAAATTAAAATATCTGCACGTTGCATTGATTGCGAAGCGTCTATATCAAAATCCCATTCAACATTTTGGAAGCTGATCAGCTCGTCCTTAAAGTGTTCGAGCTTTTCCGATTCCACCTTGAGAGACTGAGGATGAGGACGAATTATGACATGATAGCCTGCTTTCGCTAGCAACGAAATAAAATTGCTACCGTATTGGTTCAAGCAACTCTTCTTTCCCCACGACGGTGCAATTAAAACTGTTTTGGCATCAGAAATTTTCTTGACTCGACTTAGTACAAAATTCTTTTTTTCTGCCAACACGTCAAAATAAGGTAATCCAGCTTCATATAGTTCCTTAGCTGGTAAGCCACGCAAATTTTCCAGTTTGCGAATAATTGGTTTTTCAAATTCCCCAACCAACATAACTGCATCATAATTATCAAGAGAACCACGATGATAATAAGATGAGTCACCAAAAGAGTGAAAAACGTGCACCAATTTTTTAATTGACTTTGAGCGCGAAATAGGGTAGCCTTCAGTACCAATGTTTGGGGTCGTCGAAAGAACAATATCGGCTTTGAGTTTGCTAATTTTGGCAAATGCTCGCGTGCCGTTGCCGATATAACAATTATTCATGTTCGGTTCGTCCATTTCCAAGCAAGGGTCGTTAATATCCATAGTGTAATAGGAAAAAATTACATTCTTTTTGAGTAAAGCTTCAACAATCGGGCGGAAGGTATTCCAATACATTTTCCCTTCGTTAAAAATTACAATATTATGTTGATTTTCTCTCAGAGCCTGTTCGTCTTCCAATAAATCTTTTCTACCAATTATTCTGTAAAAAAGACTTTTAAGCGAGAAAATCACTGCACCGAAAAAACTCAACAACATGTAAATCAACGCATTGCCAGAGCCAGGGTCAAGGTAAGCATGTGCAACTGAAGGTATGAAGAACCACCAAACAAAAGTCAAGTAAATAAATTCCTTCAACGCGATTTCCTCCTTATTCATGATTATAGTTTATAACAAGTCTAAAGAAAGTTATATTATTAAGAGTGCTTTCATTAACGGAAGAGCCACTCGGAACGACCATTCTAAAACTTAATTCTAATTTTTCACCTTTAAGTAATTCATGCGGTATTATCGCAACGTATTGCTTTATATTCTTCTTGTCTATTTCCCAAGTTTCAACAAATGTATCATTTACGTAAATATCGAATCTTTGGGAATCCGTTTCGAGAAGAGGATTTTGGATGGCTATAACTTCTAGCTTCAAATCTTTGTCGTGATTAAAATTTTTTATTTGAAACAGCATTTCGGCCTTAGGACCAAATTGGAAAAAAGGAGAGTGAACTGGCAAAATTAACCAGCCGTCTATCATATATGGTTCTACATTTTTTGAAGTTAAAATTGTTCCTAGACTGTAATTTCGGTCATAATTATATTTGCGATTTAATGTTCGCACTTCATGCCAAGAAGAATTATTTTGCGCTCGCGGTTCAACGATATATTCTGTCATTGTATGATCAATTTCATTACTTACAATCCTAAAAAGTCTTTCTTTAGTTGATTTAGTGGAAAAATCTTCACCAAATTTTGCTCCTTCGGGGAATCTTTTCAAAATTGTCGCTTGCAGTTGAGAATAAGAGATCGGGGTTTCGGAAATTTTTAACGCACCATGTTCATTTGGTTGCTTGACTAAGACCAGTGGTAACGGCTTAGCATAATTAGGTAATTTAAAATCAGTTACAATTTTCGAGTGATCTCCATGATCGGCTAAGATTAAAATTGTGGCGTTGTCGTAAATTCCTAGTTCCTTCATTTGTTGTAAATAAGTCAGAGCAATTTTTAATGCGCCGACGGATTGTTCGTATCTCGTTGTTTCTTTGCCATCAGGAACTGGCTTAATATCGCGCGTCATTGTAAATGGATAATGTGCCCCATGAATGTGATACCACCGAAGAGAATTTTTGTCATTGTGAAGGGTCAATCCTTTTTGTAATTGCGAATAGAAAAGATAATTATCCTCAGAATAAGGTTGAATTTCACCATCAATTTCTTCTTGCCGCCAGAGTTCGGCACTTTCGATTATAAAACTTTGTTTAAGGTAATTGGGCAAACAACGGAACAAAGTAAGTTTAGCTAGTGCACTCAATGTGTAGCGATTTATATTTAAAGATTTTTCTTGGTTAAGTAAATTATCGACGGGAGCATTTTTAGCAACGTAATGAAATCCTGTGTAAACGGAAATATTATAGTTGTGTTCTCGCAAAATATCATAGAATCGTTTAGAAGAATCCCACGCCTCTTGGATGTAATCCGAATAGGGTTGTGAATTATCCCAAGCTTTACCAGTTAACATTTGCGGCATCGACCAATCTGTCTCACCGAAAATTGACACCGCGTCAGAATAAAACGTAAAGCCTTCAAGCTGAGAGATAAGCTCCGGTTCATTTTGATTGATTTCCTCAAAAGTGCGCGCGTCGAACGCATCTAGAACCAATACGATAATATTTTCTTTTGAGGAAACGTCGAGAAGATTCGCTGTCGTCAAAACATTGTAATCGCGTTTATTGGGAGTATTATTCGCTCCAACATAGCACAATGAAAAAGTTTGAACAGCAACCAATATCAAACAGAGTGTTTTCCCCGCGTCGAGGATTTTTTCAGCCGAATGTTTTCTCACAAAATAAATTAATACGAATGCAAAATACGCCCATATAATAAAATTAATCAAATTTTCTGTAGCATAATCTTCCCAATTAGTTTGAACTAAATCTACAATTTTATAATTCGGATTAAAAAGATGGCTCTGCAGGAAAAATCCTAAAGTTAATCCAAAAATTATTAGTTGAAAATATTTTCTTGCATTTGGTGATAAAAATTTTTCAACTAGACAAATCAAAATGAGACATAAAATTGCGCCAAGCACTATATAAGGAAAAATATCTTTAATAGAAAACCAAATTTCTTCCGCATTGGTTAGATAAATATCAAGCGGAATGAAAATAAAAAGTGTTAGTGAGAAGCCAAAAGGAATAAGCTCCGCCAATAAGAATTTTTTCAACCGCGCTTGAGCTGATACAAAGACTTTTGGTACGAACGAACCGAATAAAATCGCGCAAGTCGTCCAAAGATTGTTGCACGTCCAATAAATCAAAAGTGCCGATGGGGTATTGTAAAGCAATATTAAAAATAAAAATGCAATGCATGACTCCTGAATTTTCTCTCGCCGCGAAAAATCTTTAATCGAAAATATGCCGATTAAGTTTATTGCCGTCATCAAAATCGGCAAAAGATTAATTCCGCCCAAAAGTTCATCTGGGCTTGACAAATCAGCAATTAACCACCAAGATTCTCCGATAATGTTCGTCAAGTTGTCAATCATAAAATATGCTGCCGTCAAAAATGGCAACTTTAACATTATTCCTGCCGCTGAACGAATTGTTAATACTGGATGATAAGCGTAGCGTTTATACAGTCTCTGAATTTTTTTGTGTTGCTCTGCGCCGCTGAAATTTTCTTTAATCTTGGCAAGTTGTGGAGCTAAAACATTTTGAATATTCTTTTCTTCAGCTTGAAACTTTTCTGCCCAATTCATTAACGGACGCATTAAAATATAGGTAATGACGGACAAAAAAATAAGAGCAAGACCGGTAGCTATCGAGGGCTTCACTCAAAGCGAGATATAAAGCTTTATAGACGCATTCAATTGGATAAATAGTAAAGTTGTAAATCATTTCGGAACCTCTGATTGTAATTCTTTCATAAAGTTAAGCTTATTTTCTACAGGACTTGCGTTCGGTCTACCAAGATTTTTTCTGGAACCGAGCGCACATTTTATTTCGAGAAAACTTAAACAATCCCTTTTCTTAATCTGCGATAATTTTTCGTCTAGTTCTTGCGGATATTTTACCTCTGTCGCGAAGTCATAGCAACATGCTAAGGCAATTGTTGGAAAATTTATTCTATCTTCTACAATATGAAGTACGCCAACTGATTTATGCGCCGCATTGTTCAAGACTATGTGAATTAAATTTTTTGGCTTGACGGCTCCTATCGTAGTCATTGCTCCCATATGCATCAAAGTTGCACCGTCACCGTCGAGGCACCAAAATTTTTTCTTCGGTTGCTGAAGAGCTACACCCAAAGCTATCGAGGAGCAATGCCCCATTGAGCCGAGCGTCAAAAAATCTTTGCTATGATCTTCGCTGTGAAATTCACGAAGGGCAAAAAGTTCGCGACTAGGGATTGTTGGTAAATTAAAAGTGAATAACAGAAGAAGCAAGTAAAACGAAATTCTCAA
>CAMJRX010000018.1 GCA_946408355.1 uncultured Selenomonadales bacterium | reverse complement strand
ATAATAAACCTTATATTCCGGCTTCAGCCTCTTGACTTTTTATAGCCGGTCTCCTATAAAAAGCAGAGGCAGTCCGAAAAAGGACTGCCCCTTACAATATTTAACTCTAAAACCAGCTCGCGCCGAGAGATTCATGTCCGGCTATATTTTTGTCTACGACTTGCAGCGCAAACTGAAAACTACAGTTGTGACGATATTTTATCGACGCCCTGATTATGTTGCGATTAATGGTGAGAAAGTCTTCGTCGTTTTTGACGCCACGTTTCCAGGCAATATCGAGATACCACTCGCAAAAGTTCGGTTCGTTATTTTTGTAATCCTTGATAGCCTGAAGAGCGGCAAGCGGCGTGAAGTACCCGATTGAGTAGGCGATGAGCGCGGCTATCAAATGACGATACCGCTTGAGCAACGCCTTGTCCGTGTCGTAAATCATCTGGTATCCTCCTTAAAAACGAGCGGGAATTTCGAGAAATCTTTAGGCGGCTTGTCGGCAAAGGAAAGCAGGTGCCAAACCCAGATACCGACGTTTTCATAGCCAGTGTTGCCTTCGTGAAAGTCTCCACCGCCCCGATCGTTCCCAACTGCCGTGAGCAAAGGCAAAGGGTGAATGCACCAACCGTGCTTGTCCGTTGAAAGTTTTTTGTACTCGTCCAAGTCAATAAATTGTTTGGTATCATGATTGAGCAAATATTTCCTGTCGAGCTTGAAGTCCGAAGAAGCGACACCTTGCGACTTTACCACTTCGCCCCACACTTCCTTGTAGCTCGGAACATAGAACGCTGAGCAATTCGGGAAGTTGAAATCATCGGGTTCATCTGCATAATCCCCTGTCCAAGCTACTCGGCTCGGTTCATTGTACAAGAATTCCGAGAAAGCGTTGACGAAATCATTTTCCCACCACGCGTGTTCCAGCAATTTTGCAAACGTATACTGTCCGTCTACCGTCCTGTCATACACTCTGCAGTTCAGTCCGTACTCATCGCCCAAAATTGGCTTAAAATACTGCCCCATAGAAATTCCTCCTTTGCTTAAGCAGACAGCGAAAATTCTTTCACGTTCATTGCTTCTTTCTTCGACAAGAACCTTTGCCCATACGGACAATTTTCTCGCGCCGCGCAGTAATCAAGACATTTTCTATTGCCCCAACGCTCGCGGAACGAACAAATCGGCGGTAAAGTTTTGCTTTCAATAGCTTTGCTCAGTAATTTTGCTTTGTGCTGAAAATAGCGCGTGAGCCACCTATCGCTGATTTTGTTTATCGGGATTATGTAGACTGGCTTATCTATTCCACGTTCAGTAGCTATGCGAAGTGAAGCGTCGCGACAGATTGCCTGTATATACATTCGAGAAATTTTGAAACCTGCTCGTTCCAACAACATGCGGTAATAATTCAATTGGATACTCCAGTCAAGTAAATCCCTCACGCCGTCACAGCGCAGTTCCGTCCTGAATTTAGGTTGCCCTTTTTTTAACCCTGACTTATAAATCTCTCCTGTGTCAATTTTGACTTTGTAAATTCCCAATGCGCGCATAAGCCGGAAACTGGACGTAACTTTCAAATCGCCCAGAACCTCTTCGTCAGTGTCGAGAATCTTGCCGTACAAATCAAATTGTCCGCTGGTGATGTCGTCCTTGAGCCTCTCCTCTGAAAGAATTTCACCTTGCGTGTTCAGCTCGTTTATTGAGTGGATCGCTTGACCCTGCAATGCATACAGTACGGAAGCGGGTTCCACTGCATACGCGCTTGTTTTCTTCAAGTATGTTTCACGAACTCCCGCTATAAGTTCCGTTACTGTAGGCTCGGAAATTTGACGGTCGAGAGATTTTGCGATTGCCCTAAGTGTCGGCAGAAACATACACCGCTTTGGACAGGAACGCAGACATTCTACGATCCTTATTCGCTCTCCATTCGGACAAATAAATTTGGTTGCTGGCATAAAATCAACCTCCATAAAAAGAGTAAGCCTCGACCACGTAAGCAGTCGAGGCTTTAACTTTCTTCGACATTAAAAGGGAACAGCAATAGCATATTCTTCCTCGTCGTCATAAAATTTATCGGCGTTGTAAAAATCTTTATCCGCATTGATAATCTGGACGGACAGGTCGCCGAAACTTTTTTCTCCTTGCAAGGCTTTGAATTCAACTTGCGACAAAGCAAGGGACAAATACTTTGCCAACATACGCACCTGAAACGGATTAAGCGTTAAATGAATCGACATATTTTTTTCCTTATCCTCCAGCGCGAGGAAGACAACGTGATCGTCAAGTCGTATCGTAGAATTTAAATCATCGTACGCCGCGCAGTTAAAGAACGAACTCATATAATCCTCTCCTTTACGCTGTCATTTGATATTCCGGCAATGACTGATACGCGGCGACTGTCGGCGGCGGAAGTATGTTACGCGGTATAGGCAACGAAAGAATTTCGCCGCCAATACGCTCAAGGTCTGTTGCCCGCTCGTACGTCTTAGCAATTTTGCTGGCAGCGGTAACAGCATTGACCAGTCCGTAGCGTGAATTATCCGCTCCCATGAAAAGTTGACGGAGAATATCTCCGCGTTCATTTTCCGTCAGCTGGAACTTATCGGCAAGTAATTCGACGGACTTAACAGGATCATGAGCAAGAGGAACTTGAGTAGATTCGCGCATTCGATTTACCGTCAGCATAAATTTAGATTCGTCTACTGCCGCTCTTACTACATCTTGCACTTTCATAAAGAAAGCTTTGTCATCTTGTGCTAACGTCGCCTCAGAGTAAAGTTCATACGCCGAATCATCAGAAGCATTAACTTGCCGCCCGACATGATACTTTTTCTGCGCCAAATCTTTGCAAATCAAGCCATTCTTGCACACCAGTCTAAAAACGAGCGGTTCCACTCTCAAACTTCCTAAACCGACCTCGCTATTGGACACGACAAACCCAGCTTGCACTATGTCACCGATTTTTACTTCAGCCTTGACGCGGCGATTAACGACCTTAATGTACAGGTGAGTAGGAGTAACTTCGCACGATTCGATTTGCGCTCCATTCATTTCCTTTATTACCGGCAAGACTGTTGCGCACAGTTCCAGATTATCCAAACGACGATAACGATCCGACAAGAACGCACGTACTTTTCCGTCCAGCACGCGAATCATTCGACGTTCCGGCTTTTGCTCCAGCCACGTGTTTACGTTACGGTCAAGCAGGTCGGGTGCCTCTTCCTGCATTTTCTGATAATAACGATACGGAATATTGAGCCGAGAAGCTATCTGCTGATGTGCAAGCTCCCCTATCTGGAACCCGTGAGTTTTGCCGTCCAGCGTCAGATGAAGCGTCGAACTGTACGGCGTCGATTCCACTTCAAGTGTTCGCGTGTCCGCCAAAAAATCTTGACGATTGAGACGTTGACGCTGGAGCTCCCGACCAAGCTCCAGCAACGTTCTTCCTTGTTTCATAATATCTCCTCCAATTCAAATGTACAAAAACAACACAAACAAAATTACCACCGACAGACAGCCTAACGTTTGAGCACATACCCGAAGTAGCAGTATGAATCCCAATAGCTTAAGCATACATGAAAAATCCGCCGACGGAATTAAAGCCTCCGCTATTCTGTGAAGAACAACATCGACTATCGCTCGTAATAACGATTTGATTTTACCTACCTCCTCTTTTTCTGAATTTGATTCTTAACCACCGCCTTTCATTACGACACGAAAAAACACAGGTGCGTTATACACCTGCGCTTCTTCTTTTATATAGTATGTAATTAAAATTTATAAACTTTACATAATTAAAAACGGAATAACATAATGGTAAAGAATCTAAGGAGGTTTTACAAATGATTACCGTTCAAATATCAAAAACTTTGTCACACGTCTCGGAGGTTGCCGCCCTTTTGGGGTACAGCTCTCATACTATTTATAATCTCATAAAAACTAAACAACTGACCGCTTATAAGGAAAAAGGTTGCAAAGTCTGGAAAATCCCTGCTTTTGCCGTGGAAGATTACATTAAGTCAAGAGTCTCTCTTCTACATCATCGCAGTTGATAGGACATTAATTGGCATTTATCAATGCTAAATTTTTATGGAGGTAACGCAACATGCAAAATCTTGAACAACCTTTAATGACACTCGAAGAGCTTTGCGACGCGCTCATGATTGGAAAAAATGCCGCTTACCGCTTGTTAATGGAAGGTAAAATCAAAGCCTTTCGGATAGGACGGATTTGGAAAATTCCACGACAAAGCTTAAACGAATATCTGAGGTCAAAAATCAGCAAATGATATTTACTCGAATTTCCCCGATTTCTCAATGTGAAAAAATACTTCGGCTAAAAGTTTGTTAGGTCGGGGAAATTCTTTTTTGTGATAACAAATATCTAACTTGGGGGGGGGGTATATATATCTTTTTATTTCTGTGCTTACATATTTTTAAAAGTAATTACGAGGTGATTTTTATGCGTAAGAACGTCAACATTAACATTCGTGTTTCCAAAGAGGACAAAATTAAATATGCACAGGAAGCCGAAAAGTTGGGCATGAACTTGTCAAAGTACATCTTACACCTTTTGGAGCACAAGCAAGTCAGAGTTCTTGAGGGCGGCAAAGAGCTTGCTCAAGCAATTTATAATTTGAATAACACGCTTAACAAGTCCATTTCTTATCCTTCCATTTCGGTAAACAAAATCAGAGAAGCTGTTTCTAATGACGTTGACAAGATTAACAAATTCATGAAGGGAGAGTGGGATGTATATGTCGATTCTTAAATTCGAGAACCGAACCCCGCGCTCTCTGGAAGAAATGTACCGATACTTAACCGATCCCACAAAGACCGACGCTCGCGGATTAATTGGAATCGGAATAAATCCCTACAATCCTGTAGCGGAGATGAGGTTAATTCAATCAATTTATTTCAGGGAAAATTTATCGCATGACTACGTTCAAATAATTTTTGCCTTCGATGTCGGCATTGAAATTAACATAGAAACTCTGCGCGAGATATGCATAAGAATCGCCAAGTTTCTGGTTCCCGACAGAAGACAAATTTTTGGAACCATTCACTATCTGAACACTGACAAAATTCATTGTCATTATATAATTAACTGCGTAGGCATAGACGGAAACCTCTACCAGCAGGGGCACTCCGTGCGCTCTTACAAGAAGCAAGTCAATGAAATCCTGAATGACTACGGTCTCTCGCCTATTACTTTTTTTGAAGGCAATTCGTATTGAAATCACTTCGGTACTGTTTTGGCTTGACAGTACCGAAGTAGTCTTTTCAAGGAGATGATAAAATGTACCCGACACATATTTCTCTTGACGATGTAAAAAAACATGACGCGCCAAAAAAGTCACTAACCATTGACATCAACACATACGCAAAAAACAACTCCTGCCAGAAACTGCCCGTCAAATATGTCGACAGCTCTGCCGTCATGCACTGTAACTCCGTCTCAAATCACATTATCCCCAATGTTACAAGCAATTCTGCCATGACGCCTTATGACTTCTTTATTGAACAACAACAATCTTTGATGATCCTCTATCCTCAGTCCATTGCCTGTATTATGTATCCAGCAATGTCGACACAAGCCATATCGCTTAGCTCTGCTCTAACAGAATTTAGATTCGACGAACATACTTCAACTTTATATTGGCGAAATATCAAAGCGAAAGACGAAATACAAGAGGCTAGACTAGCCAACTTTGAAATCTCTGTGATTAAAGTCTATCGACTAATCAATCTCGACAACGAGGATATTTTTATCGACATCGGCATTTCAGGGAATTCGGGAAATCCGAGAAAAATTTTAAGCTTGCCTAGATCACAGCTCTGCAACTTGTACGCAAAAATTGAGAAGGAGTGTCCTGAATTCATGCTCTACCCAGACTGTAGAAAAAACAAAGAACTTTTTAAGCAATACGTTGCCGAGATTTACAATTGCGGCGACTGGGACAATCATATTGAAAATATTTACATGACGAGCGGTTGGCATGAAAGAGTTGATGGCTGGCATTATTTTTCCGCAAACGATCCCGACTGTCGAGGAAAGATAACATTACCGCCGCCA
The DNA here is from genome assembly GCA_946408355.1 of uncultured Selenomonadales bacterium. Classification (GTDB taxonomy): domain Bacteria; phylum Bacillota; class Negativicutes; order Selenomonadales; family Selenomonadaceae; genus Quinella. The sequence goes on along the minus strand of CAMJRX010000018.1, from coordinate 38,837 downwards.
TTGGATTTCCAAACGAATCTTGACGTCATACAATGGTACGCAGGGCTACTGTCCTTGAGCGATGAAGAAATTATGTTGCCCTTGATCATTCATGCTCACCTCGGATACACTCTTAAACTTTTCGAGGAAGCAGGATACCGCGAACAATTCATCTTGACCATTATCGGCTCTTCTGGAAGCAAGAAAACTTCATTGGCTCGCGTTCTGTACTGTCTTTTCGGAAACGATTTGGGAAACTTCACTTTCACTGACCGCGCTATTGAATTGGAGATAATCGAACACCAAGATTCAACACTCGTAATTGATGATATGACTTCAGGACGCGACCCCAAACAAGCCTCCACCTTCGAGCGGATTCTCAGACAACTCGGCGATTCCACCGGCAGAAAAAAATCAACCAACGGCGGATCACAGCTTGAGAGAAACTTAACCCGTTGCGCTGTCGTAATCACTGCCGAGAGCGACATTGACGCGCTTGGAAAATCCAGCAAGCTACGAACTCTGGCTGTACACCTGAACACTAACTCTATCGACTCTTATAAGTTACTTGAATATCAGCGAGATGAACTTTTCGCCAAACAAGCAAACAAATTCAATCGTCTAGAACTCTACATCGGATCGTACATTCATTTTCTGGAGAACAATTATTCGCAAGCCGTGTCCGACATCATGAATCGTAAACTCTCGCATGCCGACAATTTTCACTTCGCCAGACAAGAAACCATCTTCAAAGTTCTGACTTCTCAAGCAGAACTGATTTTAACTTTCTGGGAAACATACAGTGCAATCACTCCAGAAGAACACATAAAGACATATTTGCGCTGGGAATCCATTCTGCGAGAAGTCATGCAAACGAACGAACAACGCGGAAAAAGCGCAGACCCGTGCATACTGTTCCTTAAATTTCTAAAACATGTCGGAACTGACGAGAACATCATCGCACAAAACAAACAAATCTTTGAAGGGGGAATTACTCACGCCAACTTCATAGGATACATTCAAAAGCAAATTTTAATGCTACATCCAGAATTGAGCTACAACAATGCTCTACAGTTTTTCCAAGAGAACAAACTCCCATTCAATGAAACAGCCGTCGGGCTTTGGAATCGACTATATGAAATAGGACTACTTGAAGTCTATCAGCAAAAAGACCACAAACCCAAACTCCTAAAGCAAGTCCAAATCAACGGCTCTACCATGCATTTCGTTGCTTTAAACACTGTGGCAGCAGATTCTCTTTTAAACTCCATGGATTTCTGAAGGAGAGACCAAATATGAACGAAAATATCGAAGTAACTTCTAACTATTTCGCTATGGTAACCCACGGACAAATATTCGCTGGCAAGTCTGAGACCGACCTTTACAACGCGCTATACAACCGAAAATTTCCCTATTGCGAGGTCGCTGTTTTAAAAAGCTTGCACGAAGCCGACTTCTTCGCTAAAAACAGATATCACGCCTTGTTCTACGCCAATCCACATCTCTATCCCATGTATCCAATGCCCATGCCACTCGCTCAAGAATACAACTTGGACATCGGAACCATACAAACTCTTGATGCAAATCAAGGGAGCAACTTGAATAATAGGAATGAAATGCGATTTTGCGTACCTGTCGTGCAGATAAACGTCAATGCTGATTTATTTTGGGCGATTGATGCCATTAACGGTTACGGCGTTGCAAACGATTTAAACATTCTCTTGCACATGTTGACCAACTGCGGATTGGACTATGCTCACGCTGTTACTTACCGCAACGAATATGACGCTGCGATTCACGCCAGAGACTGTTACGTCAACCGATTCATTCACCGCTACGGTTACACGGAAATTCCTCACCTGTTCGATAAAATAATCCAAGCCGGAAACATCTTAGTGGATCCTGATTATCCGAACAAAGAGGAAAGATTGAAGTCTCGCTCTCTAGTCACAGCGTTGCATTCTTTCGGGTTGCTATGAGAATGAAAATTTTACTGCGAGCACGGAACTTGCAAGGAACTTTTTATTCTCCAAACGCTTTCTCGTCGAGAAGTTGACGCGGAATAAAAAACTTTTTCTTGCATGTTCCTTGCTTGCAAATTGACTTAAGTTTTTCCGGAAAATCACGATAAATTTTAGCAACGAAAATATCTTTCATTTTCTGAAAAGGAGAAACGAAAATGAGCGACACCAACGACAAAATCATCAACCTGAAACCCGACGAGTATTCGCTAAGCGTCAAGGTTACTCCAGAAATCGAATTTGCTCCGACAGTCGAAAGTACTGCAAACTCTGATGTCACTCCGATTTTAAAGAGCACGCAGATTGAAGAATATTCTTTGACTGTGGAGCCAGATTACTCTCCTCCGAAAGAGCCACGACCTCCTCAGCCTTTACCACCGACTGTCGTCACAAATCAAAATTTTCCTTTTCGACCACCTGAGCTCGTTCAGCCTGTTTATTACCCAGACAATATTCAAAACGTCATGCCTTTTCCTAACGCCTGGCTAACCAATACCATGATGCAACAGGTGAACCATCAGATTTTAAAAGGGCTTATCGACATTGATTTGTCCATATCGAAATCCCAAGCAATGTTTAAAGAAAAGCTCCGAAAAAAGCAAATCCTTAAGCAATATGAAGATTCCCAAAAGAAAATTGCAGGATTACAGCAGAGCGACGAAACTCTCGTTGATAGTTCTCTCGGTTGGAAGAAATTTGAAGATAATTTTATTACAAAATATGCCATAGCAAAAATAAGAGTTCAGGGAAAAACCGATTGGCAATACGCTTTTCTGGAACGAGACGACAATCGACATATAGTGGTTGGTAGTGCATACTTGAGTAGTGAATATCTTGCCTACATTGACGAGCAACTTGCAGACAACATTAACTTTCCGCAGGGACATTTCAATCGTTCCATGCAGAGATTGCTTTACAAGATTCCTCGGCTCGAAAAATCCAATTTGATACAGTTGCAACCGCAACAAGTCATGATGAACAATGGCTTTCTCGACGTTCAGGTTTTGAAGTTCACGCCTGTTTTGCCTGATCAACGACACAAGTTCTTCACCCTGTTCTCGCTTGATATTGACTTCAATCCTACCATGCAAAATCCTGACGCCTTCGACGCATTGCTTTGGGATTCCCTCGGATCACAAGAGGCTGTCGACCTTGCTTACGAACAGATCGGAGCGATACTCACTCCGGTCACCACAATCAAGAAAATCTTCGCTTTTCAAGGAAAATCTCAAGGCGGAAAAACTCGAATATCGAACATCATAACACGTCTGATGCCGTCGGACGATACTAAAGTTCTCGACAGCCTTTCCAAAATCTCCGAAGATAAACAGATTGATACACAACTCGATACTCTCGTTCGATTAGTTTATGTCCAAGAGGTTGGGAAAAACAAACTGCCTGCGAAGCAAATTGTTAAGCTCAAGGCTTTTGCCGACGGAAGTAATCTACGAGAAACCAATGCTTTTAAAATCCTGCTTAATACCAACTATCCAATCGTTACCGGCGACAACTTATCTCTTGAACCCGCTCTTGCAAACAGGCTTTCCGTTCTGCCTTTTCCCAAGGCAATGGACAATACCAACCCTGCGGTCGCTTCTTTTGAAGACGTGTACTTTGAAAAAGAAAAACCCGATATCATCATTAAAGCTTTGCTGGCTTTCTCCAAAGTACTCCGCAACAAAAATACGTTCTCCTATCAATTCGAGCCCAATATCTGTATCGATATCGAAGACGATGAGCAACAATTTTCTTCTTCTCTTTCGGACACAGATCGGCAGAACTTCTCTGACGCTTTGCAAACCTCGAGAAGCAACACTCAACCTAAGATTTCGCAATTATTCGATGAGAACTTCAGAATTGTTGAGAACCTAGACTCTGACATGACTACTGATTTTATCTTTAAAGCTATCAACAAAACTTTTCCTGGTGCTTTGAAGGATCGTGCCTCTACGGGGAAACGATTAAATCAGCACTTTGGCAACAAACTGAAGTCTGCTCGCAATAATCGAGGTGACACCTGTTACAACTTGGCATTCACGACTTAAGCTAACAAAATATCCAATGGTGTTCAAAATGACTTAATCGTCGTAAATCAGATGAAGAAAAATAATCTATTCCACTCATACTATCTTACAAAATAAATTTTCTGAACGGGACAATTATGTCCTGTTTTTTTGTCCGTACACTCATTTTGTCTGTGCAGCATTTTTATAATTAAAACGCATGTTTTCTATAACAAAAAAACAGGCAAGTTTTCATGAAAATAATCTGATAAAATAACGAAAAAGTATGGATTTACTTTTTGATTAATTCTATAAGTCAAATAGTCGATTAGGAAAAACGAAGTAAGCTCTAAAAAAACGCCGAAAATTTTTTCGGCGTTTTTCGTCACTCAAAAAATCACAAATGGCGTCAGAATACCTAATTCAAAATTTTGCGCCGAAAAAGCCGAAAAAATCCTAGTAAAGTCCAGAGAAATTTTTTTAATACCCCCCCATGTATACCAAAAAAGTATGACAAAAAATAGAGCAGAAAGAATGCAAAATTTTTTCGGCTTTTTTCGTCATAATCCCCCCTGTTAATAAAAAAAAGTGTTGATACAGCTAGCTTTGTTGAGGGAAACACCGTCAAAATTTTTTCGTCAGTTTTTTCGGCGTTTTTTCGGCGTTTTTTCGGCGGAGACTTTTTGCCGAAATTTTTTCGGCGGAGGCAACAAAAAAACTCCGCTATATTTTGCGGAGCATGAATTGGCGTGCTCTTTCAGATTTGCCATTTAATATTTCTGAACAGATTGTTCCGGTGTCTGTCTTGCATGTATTGAGCTCCAAGAAAATTAAGACGCTCAGTGATTATGCGAAGTAAATCTTTCTTCTTCAGTCGCGAGGTTTCCGAAGGATAGGCGGAAATTAATCTAGCTTCAAAATCCTTGCGCTTAATTTCACCACCATCGCCAATAATACAATACTCATCGACGAAATTGGCAACAAAATCATTTTCGTTGAAGTACTCGGCTTTGGCGGCTTTCATGTCGTCGCTCTCAATTAATCCGTCACGGTAAAAGTTTTGAGAATGATCAACTAAAATTTTGAGCAAGGCGGAACGGTTTTCCGGAGTGGTAAGTTTAGCAGGCAATGTGACATCAGCGCGGTCAGCAGGAAAAAATTGAGTGTACTCGACGTTGTTAATCCTGCGTTGCAAGCCTCCGTCGTCAACATCGAAGTTCGGAAGGTGATTGCCGTTAAGAATCAATTTGGCGCGGAGTTCAATTTTTCTCGGATTGCCGTACAGAGGTCTGGCGGTGATGAATTGATCACCAGTGATAGTTTTAAAGGTAGTGGCGTCAAGACGACAGTTACGCGGAATTTCATCGAGAATGGCAAGGCGAATGTCGCCGTCAAGCATGGCGAGAGCAGGAGAGGCGGCGTTAGCGTCAAGAGGACGCATTGATTCAAGCAAAGCGTTGGTCGGCAGTTTAATTGCGTAGGAGCCTAAAAGTTGAATCAGCATATCAAGGATAGTAGTTTTTCCGTTAGCCCCTCTGCCGCGCCAGAATTGGCAGATATGATAAATCTTTTCGCCGGTTAAGCAATAGCCGAGATAACGCAGAACGCCTAACAAAGTTGATTCGTCGGGAATAACTTCGCGGAAGAATTTTTCGACAAAGGCAGTGTCAGCTTTGGGGTCAAAGAAAACGTCGGCTTGATTGGTGATTAAATATTTAGGATCAAGAGGATAAAGCTTGCCAGTCTGGAGGTCGATGACGCCATTTTTGACGCAAAATAAATTCTTGTGACGGTTAAGGTCTTCGGCAGTAATGAGAATAGAATCGCAACCTTTGAGCAGGTCAATAGCCGCGCTGTAATTCTTCCGTTTTTTGAAGTAATAAGCGATAGAGAAGGCTTTGTCTTTACGAGCTTTGGCTATTTCGGCTTTTTTCTTAGCCTGCTCGTCCACCCTTTGTATGGAGCCGTCACCATTTATTATGACTGCGGCTTTAGCGGCGGCATCAGCCTCTGCGCCTAAAATTTTTGCGAAATTCATCATCTGATCAGCGAATTGAGTAGCGAAAGGGTAAAGGCAGGAAGATTTTTCACTGCGTCGCGACCAAATGCCGTTATCGAAGGTCAACCAAAGTTCATCGTCAGTAAGCCAGCGAATATGATTGCCGCAAAATTTTTCAAGACGGCGGGCATTATCTAAATCTTCAACAGTACCCTGCATGAAGTCATAACCGTTAAAATCTGCGCGTGCTTGAATTTTTTTCAGAGGTTGATAACGGAATTGTTTAGCAAGCTGAATCAGTGTCGCTACAGTGTAACCCTTGCCTTTTAATTCCTCAGCAGTCTTAAAGGACTTCCATTGAGTGGTGCATGTCTCGACAGAATAGCGCGGATCGTCTTTGCTCCATGCCTGAAAATCTTCAAGCGTGAATCCGTAGCGTTTAAGAATCATACCAACATTACACCAGTCGTCGCGAGAAAGATTTTTGGCGTGCACGAAGTCTTTCAGAATTCGCTTGATTTCGTCATGGTCAACGCTTTTATCAGTTGAGTTTGCAGACGAAGATTTTTCCTGCTTTGGCAATGAAAATTCCGGAGAGCGTTGTGTGGCTTGTTCCTGCAAGAAGATATTTTGCTGTGCAATGCGTTCTTCCAATACTTTAAAGTCCGACTCGGCGTTGATAATGATTTTGCTCAAAATTTGATTCAAGTATTCGTCTCCGAGCCCCTTGATAATTTCGTTGGCGTCGACCTTCCAACCGAAATCGTTTTGTTTTTCCTTAGGTAAGGCGTCATAAAGAAATTTAGTGACAGCAAGACAACCACGAGCCAAAAGTTCGTTAAGCAATTTATTGGCAGATTTTTTACCTGCGGCGTCGGCGTCTAAAAGCAGAAGTAATTTCTTGCCGCACAGGTCTTTGAGTTTGGGCAGTAAGGTTTTCTTCCAGTTTGCACAACCGAGAATAGCAACGGAGGAAATTTGTCCGCTGGAACATTGCCATATAGACATGGCGTCAAATTCGCCTTCGACGACGACGATTAAATCAGAATTGAGCGCGTTCGGGTCGGTGAAAAGTTCCATAGAGCCAGCATGTTGTTTCCAATAATTCTTATTCATGTTAAATCGCGCAACAGAAGTGGCAACGGCGTTAAAATGTTGCATTGAAGGCGTCGGAATAATAATGCGCTCGGAAGGCGGCGGCAAGTGTTTTACTTCGCCAGTGAATTCCTTGACATAAAGCCCGCAAGCGTATTCTGCTCTTGATTTTGTAAGAATCCAATTCGGCAGATAACCACAATGAAAATGACGCAGTGTTTCTAACGTTAAGCCACGCCGTTGATTAACAGGTAAATCGGCGATGTGCGCTTGAGCCTCTGCAATGTCGAGTTTAATAAGACGCAGATATTCAGTGTCAAAATTTTCTTTTGGTAATTGAGTAAAGCTTTCGAGTGAAGCTTGTGTGTCAAAGTCTTTCATGATACAATCTCCTTGATAAAAGCTGATTAATTGTTCGCCGTCAGTCTATAACGGCGTTATTTTTTTATTCGTCTATTATTTCCCTGATAAACTCACCTTATTTACGTTTAAAAGAAAAGACGACACTCACCTTGTCTTCGGTGAATGTCGTCCTCGAAATCGTCTTGCAAAAAGCTTGCAATGATTTATAATTAGCTTCGCTATTTAATGAAATAAATAACGAAAGCTGAGAGTCGTGAGTCGTTTAAAGGTTTCTGTGACGGGTATCACCGAAATCTTAGACCTTCTGGCGAATTGAGGGATTCACCGGTTGAAGCTCTGCGTTGCCTGAGAAACACGCAGGGTTTTCGCGTTTATATGAGCTGTTCTATAATATTGTCCTCCATAGATTTTAGATTTCAAATTTGATTGTCGATTAATTCGACGCTCAAACGAAAAAACCTTTTTTAACGCTGTTGTTTCTATGACACAAAAAATTTTATTTTCAACGTTGACAATTTTTATCTCTTTATGATAAAAGGTGTTAATAATGTAAAAGAGTTTGTACGGAGGCTGTATTATGAACGAGGAAAATAGCGTTGAGTTGATTTACAATGTAGAACCATCAACGCCTACAAGTTTGAGAGTTGATATTAGTAAAGATTTTATTTTACTCACATTCGGGAACATGGAAGAGGATAGCGAATCTAAGAAAAGCTTTTCTGTCGTAGCGTCCATTCGTATTTCTCCTAAGGCATTATGTTTGCTGACCTCGAAGCTTATTGAAACCGGATTTCTTTATGAAGAAACCTATGAGAAAAATATTGGATTTTCTGATGCTTTAAAAGATAGTAAGGAATGATTCTTATGTTGAAGACTGCGCACATCGCCCTGTCCGAGAAAAATAATTTTCTCATGCCTTCATCGGCTCAAGAAAAAATTTTTATATCCAATCAGACTTTTACTTTCTTTCGATTGAATTCTCAACACCGTCGTCACTTCGGTAATTACGTACAATTACAAGACCAGAACTCAGAGAATGAAAAAAATTTCTTTGACGACCTGCAAAATAAGATTCAACTTGATGAAGGCATTGAACCTGTTCTTGTAAAACACACCAATGTTCTGATACTGCTGAAATCCGTAATGGTAGAGATTGAAAAATATTTTCCTAAAGATTTAACTACATTCTTCTTGCGCAAATCTTACGATTCAAATTCAAAAGCATTTGTTCTCGAAATTCAATCTCGTCAAAACTATTCCGAAGCAAAACGGTCTCTTGAAGATTTTGACGATGATTGGTGGCTCGATCACATGCCGCAGACTAATGATATTTTGATTATAGGACTAAGTACTTTATGAGCAATATATTCGATTGGCAAGCCTTCCTTGAATTCGCTAAGAAAATTTATCACGATAACGAAAAAATAAAAGACGTCGATAATACTATTGAGGCTCTTGGCAGAATCGCTATTAGTAGAACGTACTATGCGGTCTATCATTCTTCAAGAAATTTCTTGCTTACTATAAACCCGACCTTTGAGGAAAATATCAGAGGCGGAAGCCATGAAGCTGTTATAAACGTATTTTTAGCTGAACAAGATAAACTTCATCGAAAGATTGGAAGAAAACTAAGTTTGCTAAAAGAGCAACGTGTACAAGCAGATTATATCTCAAAATGTTATCCACCTCGTGGTCATTCTGGAAATATAATTTCTGAGTTAAAAATGGCGATAGATTCAGCCGATGACATTAACAAAATAATTGCTCATTGTCGGTAATGCTTAATTCTTAAAAGAATCTGTTGACCGTTTAGAAATAAGATGTTCCAGAACAGGATTTGTTTTTGCCGTTGGTAGTTGTCGTTGAAGCGGCATAAAAAAATGCGCACAGAGAAAATAATATTCTTCCGTCGCAGGAAAAGTAAGGTTCATTTCTTTATACATATTGTTTACTTTGATTCATACAACACTATTTAGCTTGAATCTTTCCGATAAGTTGTTCAGTTCGTTTGAGAAGAGCAGAAAGTTTTTTGCCCTTATTTTTTTCGTCCAATATTAAAGAGTCGACATCATTTATTTCTTTATCGAGCTTGGCAATAAACGGATCAACTGTTTTCTTAATGAATTTGTTGACGCCTTTTTCATCAGAATTATTTTCACCGTTCAAAAAGATTTGTTCAACTTTATCAGCAAAGTCGGTGAAACTTTTCATAATATCTTTACGCTCTTGATGAAGTTTATTTTCAGCTTCCTCAGCCTTTTTCCCGTCGCGATGAAGCATATAAGCAGAAAGAATTGCGCTACCTACCGCTAAAGCTCCGCCGAGATATTTTGAACCGTTGCCCGTAAATTTTTCTGCGATTTTATTAACCAGAGTCGGCTTTTCTCTAAATATTGAAACTTTAGTAATTAAATTTCCCGCACCCTGTCCAAGAAATCCGGAAATCGGTTGCGGAACGCCTTGACTCGTAAGAAAATTACCGACTCCGAATTCTGTAAAAAATCCTACAGCATTTCCTAACGGAGTAACAGCAACTTCAGCAAACTGCGCGGCAATTTGTCCACCATATTGAAAAGCATATGCTCCCGCTGCCACACCACCAGCACCCAAAGCAGTCGCTCCGCCTTGAACAATTTCGCTTGAACCTTTGGTATTAAATTTCCCGTTGATATTCTCATTCTTTTCAAACTGTGAGCCTTTATGTAAAACAGGGTCGCCGATTTCTCCTTGAACAAAGTAGCTTGTGCCTTCTACGTTAAATTTATGGCTGATATTTTTATTGACTTGATGAACGAATGTCGAATTTTCGTAAGTTTGCAAAGCCAAAATTGTTTCTTCCACAAATTTTTTTATGCAGTCTGAAATTTTTTGTCCACATTCTGTAACGGATTTATCTATTAATATTTTTGCGTCGCTCAATTCTTTTTTGGCATCTTCTTTGTTTTCCTTAGTGATTACGCTTTCAGCGGTATCCCGTCCAAGACTTGATACTTTTGCCTTAAAGTTTTCAATCAAAACGTTAATATCTGCGAGACATTCTTGCTTGCCGTCGATGATAATTTTTTTCTTGTGAATAATGGTTTCCTTGTAAGCCCTAAAATCATTTTTTTCTTTATCGGACAAGCCTGAAGAAGCGTTTTTGATTTCGTCTCTGATTACATATAGCGGCAAATTTATTTTTTGAAGGATACCCTTTTCAGCAACGAAGCGATTCAAGTTTTCTATAAAAACATCATATCCGCTCCGTTCAAGTTGCCGTTTTTTCCTGCGCTCGTCCTTTTCCTTGAGTGATTTGAAATAAGACGCGGTGTCTGTGAAAGAGAGATATAAATTTTTCGGGTCAAAAGACGCGGTAACTTTTTTTAAATCCTCATAAATGATTTGTTGCTGTTCGGGAACATTGCCGAGCGCGGTACAATCCATTTTGTTGACAACCAAAATCATATTATCGGCGCGATGTTGCTTGATAGCAAGTTCCTGAAAATGCTCGCCCATGCGTTGACTGAAGCCTGCATTTGTTATAACGAAAATCAAAAGTGCGGCGTGATTGATTTGGTAATAAGCTATTTCGTCATGGTCGGGGCGAATTTCCGTGTGGATGCCTGGCGTGTCGATAATTTCAATGCCTCTCCAATTATATGATTTTGAATCTTGCGTAGTGATAGCCGCGCCGATTTCAAGATCTTCACCCGTGAGCATTTTTATCAAGCTTGACTTGCCTGCGCTGTACTGCCCGACGAAAATCAATTTAATTTTGCCGCTGTCGTCTGGAAAAATTTTCGGGAGCTTGGAGGCGTCGAGACCGAGACGGTGAAATTCGTCTGTGACGTCGCGCAGAAGTTTTGTGCCCTCATTTGTAAATTTGCTAAGCTGAAATTCTTCCATAACAATCACCTCTGAATAATCGGAAAAACTGCGATTTGCTGAGCGATTTTAAATCTTATCGAGTTGGTATCAATTTTATTTTTTGTAATAATGGCAAAGGCGCGTTCCGCTTCTTTTTCTTCTGTATCTTCATAAAGCTGATAAGTGTCAAACTCAATATCGCAACCTAAAACGGCTTTTGTTGTTTCCAATTCATTCCCTAATTCGCCTTCGCGCAATTTGATAACGCCAAAATCTTCTCCCAAAAGGTCGGACAGTTCTTTTTTGCTTAAATTCCAAGTAATGCGGTCGGCAAAGGCAACGAGAGTTTCACCAGGAATTCTGGCAATTTGGCTCACTGATGAAGCGGAACCTTTTCCTTTGCAAGAAATTGCTTCTTTGAGAAGTCTGGCATTAAGCTCGCTGAATTTGATGGACAAAGCACATGCTATAAGATATTGACTTTGACCAAGACGCGCCAACATGAATTGATAACCGGCAAGCAACCTCCAAAAATCACATATGCCCTTACTCCAAATTTCCTCGTTGAAAGTTTCGTTAGCTTGATTGTGCATTTTATCAAGTACTTCGCGACTTGGGGCGGTTATAGCGTCGCGAAGTTTTTGTTTATTCTCGCGAATCATTTTCTCTTTGTCATCGAATAGAAATTTTCCTAAAATACCTACTGCTACAAGCGGCGCAAAGAAAAATCCCGCCGCACCTACCGCAATGGATAAATATTGTCCGACAGGTGTCGTGCTGTCAAGTGCAACGCTGACCTGCGCATCATTTTGAAGACCGAGATAAGGAAGTTCCGTCTTTAATTCGTCACTTAGCTCTTTACGTTTTTTGTCGCACTCTTTAGCTAAGCTCTCTAGGAATGTTTTATATTGCTCGTCGAATTTTAAGCTTTTAAATTTGGTTTGCCAATTTTCGCCGGCTTTTTCGTCCTCATAGTGCTTTTTAACGAACTCATCAATCGCCTTATTGAGTTGCTCCGATAAATTTTCCTTGAGGTTATCAAATCTTTCTTGTGAACGCTTAAAAAAATTTTCACTCCACTTGCTGAGCTGAATTTGTTTATCGAGCCAAACATCGCTCTCAAGCAAAGTTTTTCCGCTTTGTTCGTAGATTTTTAAAATAGTTTTGTTCATGGGAACGGCTACGGCGTCGGCAAATGTCTTTATACGCAAAAATCTGCCGTCGTCGCGAACTTTTTCCAGAATAAATTTTTCAACTTCGGCAAAACGGCTAAGCTCGAAAACTTTTATATTCTTATCCTGTGACAGATAAGCCGAAAGCAAATGTGTCGCAACGAACCTTATGCCGCTCCAATCTTGATTGTGACGTTTGGCAAATTCTTTAAACTGATTAATCGTGGCGTCAATATTTTCGGTGTCCGCCATTGCCTCTTCCAAATCTTTAATATAATCTTCGTCTTTAATGTCATTGAAAGCCTGTCGGACGTTAATTACACCGAGAACGGGTTTGCCCAAACTCCTAAGTTGAGCTAATTTTTCTGCTTCGTCGGGTTGTACTCCGTCGCTTCTTATTAAAAACAAAATTAAATCCGCCGACTTAGCCGCCTCGAAAGCTTTGGTCTCGTCCTCTTTGCCTTCAAATGCGCAAACTCCTGGCACATCAATAATTTTTAAGCCTTTCCATTCGTAACTGCGAACGTCACGTGTTGTCCGTTGTCCGCCTTTGCCGATTGATTTACCGTTGCCATGCGTTAAAATTTCCATAAGCGTTGATTTACCAGCTTCCGTTCGACCGTAAACAACGATTGAAAAATACTGCGCTCGCTCGCGCAGATTTTGAAGGTCTTCGCCAATATGTTCGATTTCTTCGTTTAACTGCTGAAGTTCCACCTTTTGATTCTCGACAAGTTTGGAATTCTGAATACGCTTAACTTGATTTTGCTCTGCGTCAATTTGCGAAAGATTATTTTTAGCATCTGCAAGCGTCGATTTTATCTCGTCGTATTTTGTCTGCGCAAATTTGTAACCTTCCTCAGCTGCGGCTTGACAATCTTGCAATTCTTTGTCCAAGCTCATTTCTCTATAGTTCTGCGAGAATTTAGTTGCCGTGTCTGTCAGCGTTGATTTGATTTCACCAAAAGTGCCACTAGCTGTCTTATAACCTGCTTCAGCGGCGACCTTGATTCCTTTTAATGTTTTCCAAAAACTCATTTTATCACCATAACCTTTTTAATTCTCCAACCTGCGAGTGATAATACAGATGTGAGTTTATCACCTTGCGACACGGATATTTGCCAACTAAGGCTTTCCATAAACACAAAGTGAGTCTTTTTTTGTCATGCTACAAATATCTCTTTCATCAAAAAAATTTCTTGAAAAGCATTGATATAAAATTTTCTATCTTTTTATTATAGCAAGCTAAAATTTCTAAAGGGTGTCTCCACAGGACACTGGAAATTTCTCTGACATATGAAACGATATTTCAATAAAAAATTTACGACAACAATAATATTCGTCGTCTGTAAATTAAAGCATGTGTTTATCAATCTCCCACCAAACTTTTTTTTCTTCCTCACTGAAGGTAACGAGGGAAGATAAATCAATACGAAGACTTTCAGCGATGTCGAGCAAGGTAGAAATAGGCACGCCTTTATTGTATTTGCCTCGTTCGATGCGTCCAATACTACCCTTGCTAAGATTAGCGCGTTTAGCAAGTTCTGCTTGCGTCATTTGCCGAAGAGTTCGGTAGTAAGCTATTTTCGCGCCGATTTGCCGAAAGATCATAATTTTTTTAACGTCCATTTCGCTAAGCTCTTTTTCTGGGAGTTCTTCTTCAGAGTTAGCAGAATTTTTATCGGAATCTTTATCCATAACTCTCACCTGCAATAGTCTAACATAACAAAACGTAAAAGTAAGCCGCCTAGATACGTTGCTTTTCCTTATAGATTTGATACCAAGTACGACAAATTTATGCAAAATAAAATCCCACTGACAGAAAATTTTTATCAGTGGGATTCAATCTTGCATGTTGTCAGATTTATTTTAAGCGACAGACTGCTGGGTATGCTGACATTCGTAACAGAGGAACTTACCAAACTTTGCTTGTGAGTAATCCGCAACCTTTTGAGAAATAGCCGAGCCACAATCGTGACAAACCAACTTTGTTGCCGTTCTGGTTTTCGGAGCGGAACTTTTAGCCGCTGTCGAAACAGCAGCTGTTCCAGAAGATTTAGGGCTGTAGGTCGTTGCTTCATCGGTCTTGGAATCAGCTTCGGGATCATCTCCTGTGGCTATAGCAAGGCTTGCCATGTAACAATATTTCAACGCCATTGTTTGCGCTTTTGCCAATGCCTTATCTCCAGCGTCCTGACCTGAGCCAAGTCCTTTTATTGCAAACGTTTCCCCCGATTCGCTGTCAATCAGCGTGACCGTTACTTCCACCGTCGCAAGTCGTTCCGTGTTCCCTTTTGCCGTTGTGACTTCCTGCATACTCAACAGATTAGGCGTAACTACAGACGCGATACCATTTCTCGTCAGGGACGCATTAACCTTTTCCAGTACATCATTCGCTGTCGCATACTTGTAGCGATGAAAGTCATTCGTGCCCGTTTTTACCACGTGCGAACATTCCTGCATAACTGAAACGAACTTTTTTGCCAACTTTTGCATTTCATATCTCCTGTTATATAAAAATAGAATTGAAACTCGAAAGAGTTTTGCTAAAATCCAAGCGGACAGGGTTCTTCTTTCAATCTCCATGTGGTGCTGTCCACTTCTTTGAGAGTGAAGACTCTGATTTGCGGATTTTCAATAATGAGCCGGCTGAAGTTGTGTCTTCTCATCGCTAAACAGGTTTTGAGCCGCAACAATCAGAGCGTCCGAAAGGGTGTTGAATATGTACATAGTCGGTATTGACATTGCCAAACGTTTTCACGAAGCTGCTATAATCGATTCAAGCGGCAAAGTTATCGTCAAGCGAATTCGTTTTGCCAACTCTCACACTGGTTTTCTCAAACTCATGGACGCAGTTAGAAAACTCGACGCGCCCGCCGAATTCGGCATGGAAGCAACAGGGCATTACTGGTTGCCGCTTTACGCGCATTTGCGTCAAACCGGACAGACTGTTCACGTAATTAACCCATTACAGTCTGACGCTTTGCGCTCCATGTTTATCCGTCAGACAAAGAACGACACCCAAGACGCGCTAATCGTCGCTGAAGTTATTCGCTTCGGGCGTTATTGTGAAACTCAAGTTGCGCCGGAAAATATTGTCGCTTTGCGTGAACTTTGTCGTCAACGTTTTTTTGTCGTTGATATGGCTTCAGACTTCAAGCGCAAGATTATCGCCCTCCTCGACCAAACTTTTCCCGAATACGAGAAACTTTTTTCCGATACCTTCGGCAAGTCGTCAATGGAACTCTTAGCCAATTACACAACGCCCGAAGAAATGTTGTCGGTCAATTCTCAAACTCTCGCCGACTTGTTGAGTAAAGCTTCGCGCGGTCGCTTCGGGCTCGATAAAGCTAACCAGATTCAGCAAACCGCTAAAAATTCTTTTGGTATCGTGCTTGCCTCGTCTAGTTTCGCGCTCATTATCCGTCAATATCTGGAGCAACTAAAATCCCTTGAATCGTCAATCGCCGTTTTCGACTCAGAGATTGCTCGAATCATGGATAACTTTGATACTAAACTTGAGACAATTACGGGCGTCGGAACTACTCTTGCTGCTGTCATTTTCTCCGAGATTGGCGGCGATATTAAAAAATTTTCTTCCTTGCCCAAACTCGTCGCTTATGCAGGGCTTTATCCAAAGTCACGCCAATCGGGTGAGTCAAAATCAGATGGGCATATGTCTAAGCGTGGTTCTCCTTATCTCAGGCGAGCTGTTTGGCTTACCGCTACCGTTGCTGCTTTTAAAGACCCTGCCATTTCCGCTTTCTATCAAAAGAAACGTTCTGAAGGTAAAGACCATTTGACTGCCATTGGGCATGTTTGTCACAAAATCCTTGCCATTATTTTCGCCGTCCTTAGGGATAATAAATCTTATGTTCCGGCTTCAACCTCTTGACTTTTCATAGCCGGTCTTATGCAAAATTATTTTGCATATCTTTGTGCATTATAATAATTGTTTTTTTTGTCAATTCTGCAGTGAAGATTTTTTGCAACAAAAATCCCGCCGATTCGTTCGACGGGATTTTAGCTGTTAGCTTGTAGCTATTAGCTGTTAGAATTTTTCTACGAACTTGGAGCCGCTGATTTTATATGTTTCGTCGTAACTGTGGAATTTTTTTACAACTCAATAATAATTAAATCGCGGCAAAACCTTCTTCAAGGTCGGCAATAATGTCGTCAATGTGTTCAGTGCCAATAGAAAGTCGAATTGTAGCCGGCGTAATTCCGGAGGCAAGCAATTCTTCTTCTGTCATTTGCGAATGCGTAGTTGAGGCGGGGTGAATCACGAGCGATTTAACGTCAGCAACATTGGCGAGCAAAGAAAATACTTTCAGATTGTCGATAAATTTCTGCGCGACGTCCGAACCGCCTTTAATCTCGAATGTAAAAATAGAAATGCCGCCGTTTGGGAAATATTTTTTATAAAGTTCGTGGTCTGGGTGATTAATCTGCGCGGGGTGATTAACTTTGTCAACTTTGGGATTTTTAGCAAGGAAGTCGACGACTTTTAAAGCGTTTTGAACGTGACGTTCGACGCGCAAAGATAAAGTTTCGACGCCTTGCAACAAAATAAACGCGCTCAACGGAGAAATTGCCGCGCCCATGTCGCGAAGTAAAATTGCACGGATATAAGTTACGAACGCCGCGCCTCCGAGAGCCTTATAAAAGCTGACGCCGTGATAACTTGGATTCGGTTCGACGAGGTGAGGAAATTTTCCGGAAGCTTCCCAATCAAAATTTCCGCTTTCGACGATAACGCCGCCTAAAGTTGTGCCGTGCCCGCCGATAAATTTTGTCGCGCTGTGAATTACAATATCGGCTCCGAATTCAAATGGGCGAATTTGATACGGCGTGGCAAAAGTATTATCGATGACGAGCGGAATTTTATGTTTATGGGCGATGTCAGCAACTTTTTGAATATCAATCAGCGTTGCATTGGGATTTCCGACGGATTCAATAAAAATCAGTTGCGTATTGTCTTTAATCGCCGTCTCGAAAACGTCAACGCCTTTAGTCGGGTCAACAAAAGTCGTTTCAATGCCGAAATCAGGCAAAGTATGTTCAAAAAGGTTAAAAGTTCCGCCGTAAATAGTGGTAGCCGCGACGACGTGTTGATTTTTATGCGCAAGAGCTTGTACGACGTAAGTAACAGCCGCCGCACCGCTTGCAACCGCTAAAGCCGCAGTTCCGCCTTCCAAAGCCGCGATTCTTTTCTCGAAAATTTCTTGCGTAGGATTAGTTAAACGCCCGTAAATATTGCCCGCAGTCTTGAGCGCGAATAAATCAGCGGCATGTTGGCAGTTATCGAAAACGTAAGAGGTAGTTTGATAAATCGGGACGGCACGAGCACCGGTTACTGGGTCAGCTTTTTCCTGTCCGACGTGTAATTGGAGAGTTTCAAATTTATATTTGCTATTAGCCATTATAAAAACCTCATTTCAGCTAAAAAGTTCAGTTGAGAGATAACGGTCGCCTGTATCGGGCAAAAGTACGACAAAAGTTTTCCCTGCGAAATTTTCTTGCTTAGAAAGTTCACAAGCCGCCGCAAGTGCCGCGCCAGAAGATATTCCAACTAAAATTCCTTCCGCCTTAGCAAATTCTCTGCCGAATTTAAATGCGTCTTCGTTAGCTACTGGAACAACTTTATCATAAATTTTCGTATCTAAAGTTTCAGGTACAAAACCCGCGCCGATACCTTGAATTTTATGAGCACCGGATTTTCCTTCCGACAATACAGGCGAAGTTTTCGGCTCAACAGCGACAACTTTAACATTTGGATTCTTAGATTTTAAGAATTTACCGACGCCGCTCAAAGTTCCGCCAGTTCCGACGCCCGCAACGAAAATTTCGACTTCTCCGTCGGTGTCATTCCAAATTTCTGGACCAGTTGTCGCCTCGTGAGCGGCAGGATTAGCAGGATTTGTGAATTGCGACGGGATAAAGGCATTGGGAAGTTCTTTAGCAAGTTCCTCAGCTTTAGCAATCGCGCCTTTCATACCCTTTGCGCCTTCAGTCAAGACAATCTCCGCGCCGTAAGCCTTCAAAAGTTGCCGACGCTCAACGCTCATCGTTTCAGGCATAGTAAAAATTGCGCGATAACCTTTTGCGGAGGCAAAACTTGCCAATCCGATGCCAGTATTGCCGCTTGTCGGCTCAATTATCACGGAATCAGCTTTAAGTTTGCCCTCGCGCTCGGCATTTTCAATCATCGCCTTAGCTATTCTGTCTTTAACGGAGCCGGCAGGATTAAAATACTCCAGTTTGACTAAAAGACGCCCATTGAAACCGATTTTAGCCGCAAAATTTTTCGCGTCGAGCAACGGCGTATTTCCGATTAGTTCCGTGACGCTTTTATAAATTTTTTTCAAATTATTATCCTCCTTAAAATAAAATTGACGCTAGGATACACCGAATAACCTATTCTGTCAATAGGTAATTGACTTTTTGCCTTGCAAGCGGCTATAATGGCGTTTAATTGCAAAGGGAGGTAACGAAATTGATTTCAACGAAGGGCAGGTACGCTTTACGAGTGATGATTGACCTTGCGGAGCAAAATCCGGAGAAATTTATTCCGCTTGAGGAGATTGCAACCCGTCAAAACATTTCAAAAAAATATTTAGAGATAATTTTAAAGTCGCTGGTGCAAAAAAATTTTCTAAAAGGTCTGCGCGGCAAAGGTGGCGGCTATAAACTAACTAGAAAGCCCGAAGAATACACAGTTGGGGAAATATTGGAAGTGACGGAAGGATCGCTGGCGGTTGTTTCGTGTCTGCAAGTGAACTCTACGCCGTGTGAACGGAAAAATTTCTGCAAAACCCTGCCGATGTGGAAAAAATTCAATCAACTGACGCATGATTTCTTTTTTAGCATTACGCTTAACGATTTAGCTATGTCGTCTTGAATTTATCAATAAAAATTTTGATTTGGCAGGGAAAAACGGCGGCTTATCGAAAAGACTTGTAGAGGTGTTGAAAATGGCACTGGAGATAGAGCGAAAATTTTTAGTCGACAAGCGGAAAATGCACAACTTAAACTTTTTAAGCGAGGAAAAAATTTCTCAAGGATATTTATCTACCAATCCGACGGTTCGGGTGCGATTAACGGAAAAATGCGGATACTTAACGATAAAATCTTCGACGCGAGGAATAACTCGTCAGGAATTTGAGTATGAAATACCGCTTGAGGACGCAAAAAAGTTGTTAAGGTTATGCGGCTTGAGAGTTTTAAGAAAATATCGGCGCAAAGTTGAATACGGCGGGCATATTTGGGAGATTGATTTTTTTTCAGGGAGGCACGCGGGATTAATTTTGGCGGAAGTGGAATTAAATTCGGCGAATGAACAGATAAAATTGCCGAATTGGATCACGAAGGAAGTTTCTGGCGATTCGCGCTATTACAATTCAAATTTGGTAAAAAAAGATTGGTCGCGTTCTCCAAAAACGTTTTAAAGTTGCCTAAGAGGTGTGATATTTGGTCTCGGAGTGGGAATTATTTTTAAGATTAACATTGGCGTGCGTATTAGGCGGAATAATCGGCTATGAACGTCAAAGTCGGCGGAAATCGGCGGGCTTGCGGACAAATGCTTTAGTTTGTTTAGGCTCGTGTTTGATTATGGTTTTGAGCGAGGCACTTTATTTCCATGTCGAAGGGCGCACGAACGCAGACCCTGCAAGATTGGCGGCGCAAGTTGTCAGCGGCATAGGATTTTTAGGCGCGGGCGCAATCATGAAAGAAGGCTTAACCGTTACAGGCTTAACGACGGCGGCTAGTCTTTGGGTAGTGTCGGGCGTCGGGCTTGCAGTTGGCGCGGGCTATTATTCGGGCGCACTTTTCACGACGGCATTAATTTTTGCGACGCTCGGAACTTTATCACGTATTGATGAATGGGTTATGCACGAAAAAAATTTGCTCCTTAGAATTCACACGAAAGACAAGCCTGGACAATTAATGCATATCAGTTCGTGCATAGACGATTTACAGTTAAAAATACGCGACGTTAAAGTTAAAGCGAATGACGATACGACGGACACGCTGATAATCGAGATGGAAGTTTATAATCACCGCGCATTAAAGAATGTAATAGTTTTGGACGCGGTAAAACGGATTGACGGCGTGATAAGCGTCGACGTAAATTAATTTAAGGAGGTTTTCAGATGAATTACGACATTATTGATACGATTGTACGGACGGCGATAGACGCAATGCGCAATGCATACGTTGAGCACGGCTCCTTAGCAACGGGCGCATGTCTTTTGGCGGCAGACGGCACACTTTACAGCGGCTGCGCGATTGATAGCGTCGTTCCTGAATACAAATTGCCGGCTGAAGTTGTTGTAATGGCAAAAGCGATTTCGGAGGGCAAACGCGAATTCGATGCAATTTCGGTTGTCGCTGATATTGACGGAACATATATGCCCGACGAACTTAGCCATAAATTTTTGCTTGAATTCAACGTGCAAGAAATTATTTTGGCTGACATGAAAGGCAATACCAAAGTTATGAAGCTTGAGGAATTCACGCCGTATAAAGCTCGCAGAAAATAAAAAATTTTGAGCATGAAAAAACTCCCTCGCGCCTCTCGGTACGAAGGAGTTTTTTGATTTGTCATCTGTCATGCGAGAAATACATTTTACGCGGGACGATCATGCCCAATTCGTCTTCTGCGATTTGTTTTATGCGTTGTGGCGATTTAAGTTGTGCAATTTCGACGCGGAGCCGTTCATTTTCCAATTCGAGTTGTTGAGCTTGAGTTTGCGTAGCGACAAGAGCATAACCGCGACTTGCGCTGATTCCGCTACGAATTACGACAGCCATAGCTAAAATTGCGAAAACCACAAAGGCGACTCTGCAACGCGACCGCAAAAGATGATTAAGGCGCGGACGACCTTTAATTAGGGTTAATTCGGCTTCGTTCTGTGAAACTTCCTGTTGAGCCGACGGTTTTACTTTATGTTTTATTTCCATAGTATTCCTCCTTAAAATTCGCGTTAAAAGTTTCTATTAGACTCACGCTCACTGATTTTTTCAGCGACACGCAGTTTAGCAGATTTAGCGCGGCTGTTGAAGTTTATTTCGTCAAGCGTAGGAATTTTAGCTTTACCAAGAATTTTAATCGTTGGCTTGTGATTGCAGACGCACACGGGAAAATTTTTCGGGCAAATGCAACCTTGAGCGAGCGATTTAAAAGTTTCTTTAACAATTCTATCTTCGAGCGAATGGAAAGTTATAACCACAATTCTTCCGCCGATTTTGAGTTTGTCGACGGCTTTTTTAATAGAAGTCTCCAAAATTTCGAGTTCGCCGTTGACTTCAATCCTAATCGCCTGGAAAATTCTTTTAGCGGGGTGTCCGCCGTTTTTAGTACGTGGAACATTTTTTTCAATGAGCTTGACGAGTTCGCCGGTAGTTTTGAGCGGTGCAATTTTTCTTGCTTGACAGATTGCGGCGGCGATTCGCTTTGAAAATCTTTCTTCGCCGTATTCGCGGAAAATTTTTATCAAGCGGTCTTCGTCGTAGCGATTAATCACGTCGTAAGCGGTTAAGTTTTGGCGTCTATCCATGCGCATATCGAGTGGCGCGTCGTGAATGTAAGAAAATCCGCGCTCCGCCGTGTCAATCTGGTGCGACGAAACTCCTAAATCGAAAATTGCGCCGTCAATCTTATCAACGCCGAATTCGTCGAGGATTTTATCGAGTTCGCTGAAATTGCCGCGTGAAATTTTTACTCCACAATTCAAACCGGATAAATTTTCTGTAGCAGCGGCGATTGCGTCCTCGTCTTGGTCGATTCCGATAATCAAGCCGCGGTTGTTGAGGCGTTCGCCAATAGTTTTTGCGTGTCCTGCGCCGCCCAATGTACAATCCAGATAAAATCCGTCTGGCTTAATGTTGAGTGCAGTTAAAACTTCGTCGAGCATTACGCTTCTGTGCTCAAAGTCCAACATCCCCTCGCTCCTTAAACTATTTTATCTTTACTTCGCCCTACAAAAGAAATTTCCTTTAGGATTGGCAAAAAAATTTTTCAGCATAAATTCATTGACGCTGAAACTTGAGGTGATATAATTCTTAGCACTTCAAAGGGGGAATTTCTTATGAAAATAACCAAAGACATGAACATAACCGAAGTTGTGCAACGCTATCCTGATACAATGATGGTTTTCATGTACGCGGGTATGGGTTGTGTTGGCTGTCACGCGGCGCAGTTTGAAAATATCGAGGAAGGCGCATTGGGGCACGGCATCGACCCTGATAAACTGGTTGAGGCTCTGAACGAAATCGCTGACGCAAGCGACGAGGCTGACGTTGAACTTGCGGGCGTTGCTACTAAGTAATTATTCTTTGTAGGAAACTTTATCGAAATTGAGCTTGTCGAGTTCGCGAGCCTTTGGAGGTTTAGCGGGATAACCTAACGATAAAATCGATTGGCAAGCGAAATTTTCGGGGAAATTTAAAATGTCGCGCAGATAAGTTTCACTTGGCGAATCATCTTCCGCCTCGCGGTTGCGAATTTGAATCCAGCAGTTGCCAATGCCCAGCGAAGTCGCTAAAAGTTCCATGCTCATCATCGCGACGCAAGAATCCTCAACATAAGTATCAGATTTATCTATATCAGCGATTACGACGATTGCCACGTTGGCACCTTCTAACATTTTGGCGACGCCCTTGCGACAATGCGACATTTTTTCGAGGAGTTCACGGTTTTTAACTACGATAAATTCGCAGGGATATTTCGAGTGACCACTCGGCGCAAGCAATGCCGCGCTTACGATTTGTTTCAACTGTTCGTCGGAAATTTTTTCATCGGTGTAACGGCGGACACTTCTGCGCGAACGCATAATTTCTAACATTTCCATATAGACACGACCTTTCTTAAAAATTAAGTCGGAGACCTTCGCAAGCCTCCGACTTTTTTTGTTAACTTGTTAGTTCTTATTTTTGTGTAACTGATGATGTCAGACTATCAACAGATTTTGCCTTGAGGACGTTTTTGGGGATTTCAAATTTTTTCATGACGGCGGGGTCGGAAGGATAAGTTGTATAAGCGCGAATTTCGCTGTAGTAAGCAATTGTTTCGAGGAGTTGGCTAATTTCGTCAGGCCACTGTTTACTTGGGTCGTTGAGCGCGGCGCGTGCCAGCTCTTGAATAATCCCCGAAAAATGATATTGCATAGCGACAGTATGCCAATCGCGCTTGTCAATCGTCCACATATACCAGACGTTTGCATTGCGCAACGCGGTATCGAAATAATCTACAGCCGTCTCTTGAACCGGGTCGGCGGTCGCGGCGGGATTTGCCTCAGCCTTTGTTTTAAGAGAATCTGCCATGCGGTTGCCATCAAGCGTGATTAACATAATGCGGCGGTTGTCATTTTCCTGCAAAATCGTAACTTCTTTGGTGTCGTCAATCATTTCCTCAACTTCTTCAGGTGTCGGCGAGGCAAGCATGTCCAGAATATCGGCGGCAAGGCTCGGAGCAGTGAATTTTTCCCACTTCTTGTCAGCCTTGAAATAAATCGTCATGTCCTTACCGCTTTGCGTCATGTAAAAGGGAATAGACCTTTCAGTGGTGGTGCCGTCCTCGCCTTCAATCCAAAGCGTAAAATCACCCGTCGACTTAAAAACATTTTTGTCAACGGTTCCCAAAAAGTCCAGCTCGGCTTGCACATACGGCGATGCGAACAGAATATCTTGACGGAAAACTTTTTCTCTGTCTGACGAATAAGACGTTAACGCCTCGCGATAAGCCTGTATGCCCTCCGAATTCGGATCGTCCGCCGCGAATGTCTTCGCAGGGAAAATCACCGCGCACAGCATTAACAACGCCGCGCATAAGCCAAAAAATTTTTTCATTAAAAACCCTCCTTAAATATCAGCGAATCTTTTTGTTGAAGTCTTCAAAGAACGAATTGCAAATTCTGCCGAACATGCCTTTTTGCGCTTGATAATCTTCGCGGTCGCGTACATCTTTACGAGCAAAAATCATTTCACCGCGTCTAGCCTCGTAAACCTGCAAAGTCATTTGAATTGTCGACACGTCCACGCGACGCGGCGGATAAGTCACGGGTACTTGGATATAACGAACTTCCTCGTGGCGTCTGCCGTAATGGTCGTAGTAAGTGTATGATTCTCTCTTCGACTCCCAAACTGTGTGCGCCGGCTCAATGTAATAATTATTTTCCCAAGCGTCAACATTGCCAAAAACGCCGGCGTCGGCAATTCGATAGGCGTTGTCTATTATGACTTTACGAGCCTGCACAGGATTAGAATAGGCGAGCGACTCCAAATCCATGCCGAGTTGATAAGCGAGCGACCTCCGCGCTTGCGCCTCCGTTATGACGTTGCACCTAAGATTTTTTTGAGCATTTTGGATAAAAGTATCCTGCATGTTGCGAAGAGCGATTGATCCGCCGTAGTTGTTAGCATTATTGGTCGTCAAGTCGAAAACAATGACCGTTCGGATATTGCGGAAGTTAAAATGCCTGTCGAACCAATCGGTCTTTTCTGCGGAAACAATTTGCGGCAAACTCATAATCGCCAGCAAGAGAATCACGCCGAAAAATTTTTTTATCATGAAAACACCTCCCAAAAATTATTTTATGTAGCCAACAGTTTGCGCAAGTAGAATATTTTTATCGTCGGCAAGCTTAGCAACTTTTTTGAACTCATCGTGATTGATTGAACCGCGCACGCAATTTCCAAGCCCTTCCGTTTCAGCGGCAAGCGCGACGCTTTGAATCATTGCACCAACCGTTATGTTAGCAAAAGAAATTTGAGCCTCACGCGATGTAGCATGTCTTGCATTTGTCCAAACGGCAGGAGTTTCAACGTAGACCAGATTGAGAGCCGCTTTGCTAACGAAACTTTGACCAGTCGTCGTAATGGAGCGGAAATCGCCTTCAGCAATTAGTTTAAGCTTGTGATTTTCCACGTCGTAAAGATAAATGCCCTCTTTGGTTACGGCGTAGACTTCGACGGAATAAACGCCCAATGCTACAGGAACAGTGCGCTTGCCATCGGGGCGATTAGTACCGTTCGCCGCCCAAAGAATTTTCGACAACTGCGCGGACGTCAACTTTTTATCAACGAATTTTCTGCTTGAATGCCGCTGATTGAGCGCGTCCATTACGGAAAGTTTATCGCTCGTGTTCACTGTTGGTAAAGTTATATCTCCCTGCGCGGCACAAGGTACCGTTGACATAATCATTACCGACAACGCCAATAAAAATTTTTTCATATACAACACCTCATTTTTAACTCAACTTTATAATCGAAGTATTTATTCCCGCCGTGTTTTGGTAATCAAACGCGCCGTGCTTATCGGTTATCTGTTTGACGAGACGAAGACCAGTTATTTCTTTGCCGGGTTGCACAGGCTCCAACATAATTTTTTCCATTTCCTTACGCGGATTGAATGCGCAGTTGTCGTCATAAATTCTTATGTTCAAATTTTCTTTAAGCGTGACGCGAATGTACGCATTACATAACTCCGTTGATTCGACATCGTAAATTACGACGTTGGTTAAAAGTTCTTCCGTGACGATACCCGCAAAAGTTGATATTTTATTGTAGTTGTTGGTTTTGCAGAAGTCGATAACCTCTTGCGAAATATTTGGGACTTCTTCCGGCAAAAAGAACGCGCGTTCAATAGTCGGAACGTCGCCAAATTTCTTGTCGACCTTCAACCAATCGTCAAGTCTGAAAGTTACTTTGCCGGCGTTTTTGAAAACGGAAAGACCAATAATCATTAAGCAAGCAATCTCTGCAAGTGGGAAGGATAACCACACCGCGTCGGAGCCGATAAAGGGCATGAATATCGCCGATAAGAAAGCCATTAGCAAATTCTCGAAAATGGGCATTCCGTCGACAAGCCAAGCATCTTTGTGTTGCGTGCGATATTCCTCTTTAAGATTGTAGGAGCGCATGAAAATTCCGCAAATGCCATTGAGTACCAAAAAACTTGGGAAAATCCAAAGCATGCGTTTTGAGATAGACCACGCCTCTTCTGTCGGGGCAAAATAAATTTCGGTAATATCGTCAGCGGCAAACATAAGCGACAACATTGCCAAACCGGAAAAGAAAATACAACTTTTCAGAGCTAATCGGGCAGATTTTATAAAGGCGGCTCTGTCTTTGGCGGCATAGTGTACGCTACCCAACGATCCAAATGCGTCTGCATGACCGGCAGGGATCGCGCCCAACATGCCACAGAAAGTTCCTTGCACACTCATAACCATAATCGCGGAATCGCCCACGCTACTCATAAGCGTTAAGTTCATAATGTAAGCCTTAAGCGTTACGCCGAGATTGAACATAAGAGACGGCTTGCCGATTTTAGCACATTCCGCCAATTCGCTCCAACGAATATTAAAAAGATTTATTTTCCCCCAACCGTAGCCGTCAAGAAATTTTCTAAAAACGTAAGCACAGGTTATCAGATAACTAAGCGAAGTCGCCAAACCTAAACCGAACGCGCCCATGTCTAACCAAACAGCCAACAGCATATCGAAGCCTACATTCAAGACGCACATTAACGCAATACTGGTTTTAGAAATTTTTTCGTTGCCGTTAAAGTTGAGGAACCATAACAACAACGGATAAAGTGCTTGCCCGATTATACTGAACGAGTAGCCAGCAATGTAATCTTGCAAAACAATCGCCGTATGACCTTTTGCATTAAGAATTGCCGCTAAGCCTTCCCGACCAAAGAAAAATCCCGCAGAAATTATTATGGCAATCGCGCCGAGAAAAAGTATCGCGCTGTCGAAAAGATTTCGCAAGCTTTCATTGTCGCCGCGCCCGCGATATTGTGCGCAAAGTATCTGCACGCCCATTATAATAATCCAAACCAAGCTGATTATCGTGATTATCGGCACAAAAAATCCCATAGCGGCTTGAATTGAGCTGTCTAAAAAAATCCCGACAATCGCGCTGTCAATAAAGGGATTAAAAAAATACGCGAGCTTTTCCGCAATGCTTACAAAAAGTAAATTCGTAAAAGATTTTTTGATAACAGTTTGCTTTGTCTGTTGCGCTCGTATATTTTTTATTTCGAGATTGCGTTCATACGATATATCCATAAATCTTTTCCTTATTTAAATTTACTGACGGTTATCTGTTCAATGTGTAGTAGCCGCCCACCTCCAAGAATTTGCAATACTCCTCAACGGCAATAACAAAATTCGTGAAACCTCCCTTATATCCTGCCGCTGAAATTTTTTTCATATCGGCTTCGGTGTAGCTCTGATATTTGCCGCGCAGTTCGTCGGGGAAGTCGCAATAAGTCGTCCGCATTTTGGAATGCATAGATTCAATCATTGCCTTAGCCACGTCGTTAAAAGTGTGAGCGTGCCCTGTTCCGCAGTTATAAATTCCATTGTCGACGGGATTATCAAAGCACCAAAGATTAATTTTCGCCACGTCTTTAACGTAAATAAAATCGCGTTTTTGCTCGCCGTCCTTGTAACCGTCCGTACCCTTAAAAAGTCGAGGACCGCCGCCCAATTTCATGCGCTTATAAATTTGGTAGAAAATCGACGCCATTTTACCCTTGTGACTTTCCTGCGGTCCGTAGACGTTAAAATATCTCAAGCCGATAATTTTGCTGTCAACCTTGCTAATAAATTGTCGAACATAGCGGTCGAACATGAGCTTAGAAAATGCGTAGGGATTAATCGGAGCCTCGCAAGCTTCCTCCTCGCGAAAGCCTTTCTTACCTAAGCCGTAAACCGACGCACTCGACGCATAAATCAGCGGGATTTTTTTACGAACGCACAACTTCAACAGCTCTTTGGAATAATCGTAGTTGCTTCTCATCATGAAGTTAACGTCATATTCCATAGTGTCTGAACACGCGCCCTCGTGGAAAATCGCCTCGACATTTTGTCCGACGCTATCCAAATTTTTGAGGAAGTCGTCCTTATGGCGATAATCCATAAAGCGCAAACCGATTAAATTTTTATACTTATCGCCGCCGCCCAAATCGTCAATGATTAAAATATCTGTGCGCCCGCGTTCGTTCAAAGCACGGACGATATTACTGCCGATAAAGCCCGCGCCGCCCGTCACAATTATCATAATATCAGCTCCTTAGTCAATGTCTTCTTTAATGTAATTGATATATTGCTCGCCAATGCGCTCTTTGCACTTGTCGACGACGGGATTTAAAATTTCCAAAGCCTCGTCGTGAGCTTTAGCCGCCGCCGTAATACGTACAATACAGCCGTCCTCTTTAGCGTAGGTTGCAACAGTCGGATTAACGCCGTCCAAAAGTTCAGCCAATCTATCAGCAACTGGCGATTCTCCGACGATTGAAATTGGCGCGACAAATTTGCTTAAACATTTAATTATAATCGACACCAAAATTTTATCGCTCTTAGCGTTTAGATAAAGTTCGCAACATTCCTCGAACATAGGTTGCATTTCGTGCGGCGGACCAGGCAACAGAATACAAATTTTTCCGTCGCGCTCCATGACACAACCGGGCGCGGTGCCGTGATGATTGTAAAGAATCAACGAATCGGCAGGAACAATCGCCTGTTTTCTCATACCGTCAGACAATTTGCCGAAACCACGAGCTTTAGCCCGTTCCTCCAAAAAATTTAAAACTTTATCGTCGACAACAGGACGCTTGTCGAAATATTCCATGAGCATTTCTTTAGTTAAGTCGTCTTTAGTGGGCCCAAGCCCGCCCGTCATAATCACGGCGTCTGCCCGCGAATATGCAATGTCCAGCGCAGATTTTATCCTCGCGGGATTGTCGCCGACCACCGTTTGATAGTGACAATCTAAACCGAGATGAGCCAACCGCTTCGCCAGATATTGTGCATTCGTGTTGACAATATTGCCCATTAAAATTTCGGTGCCGACACTTATAATTTCCACAACCATTTAATCTATCTCCTTATCATTGAATTATTTAGTTTTATAGATTGATATGTACCTGAAAGTTATGCCGCGCTTGCGAACTCTTACTTAAACCATTTCTTTAATCGCCTAAAAAAATTCCCTCCGCCACAGGAGGGCATTTTTCAATTACACGCTGTGTTTTAATTAAGTGTTAATTATATTGTATATCTTAATCATTTTCATTACTAAATTTTTTTTTTATGATAACACAAGCAAATGATTTTGACAATAACAACCAATGAGCGGGATGTGAGAAAATGGTTATCTTCGACATTGATGATAAAAAGATTCCTAAGAGTTTATAGCCGTAAAATATAAAGAAGAGCATAAATATCATGAAACAAACGGTTATTCTCGGCAATTTTATTGCTTATATCGGCGACGCGGCAGGGGCTAAAAAACTTGTCGATAAGAACGCGCAAGTTTTGGGTTTACATCTCCATAAATTTTTGCACCAAATATCCCAAAACCACTGTGATAGTCAGCACGTCCGTTCCGTTTAAGATAATATATCCCCAAATTTCACTAGCAGATCTTTCCAATATTTGACTTTGAGAGGCTATGAATATTCCTTGATTTATGATAGTCGTGATGTCACCAAAAATATTCAAAATATCAAATTCATATGCCAGCGGATCATAATTGGACCATTTTATTCCGCCAAAAAAACCTATCCCGTAATATGTTATAAATTCCAGCGTCGTCAGCATTATCATTCCCAATAAAATTATTTCTTGCTTGGATAATTCCCGCTCCATA
The DNA here is from genome assembly GCA_946408355.1 of uncultured Selenomonadales bacterium. Classification (GTDB taxonomy): domain Bacteria; phylum Bacillota; class Negativicutes; order Selenomonadales; family Selenomonadaceae; genus Quinella. The sequence goes on along the minus strand of CAMJRX010000018.1, from coordinate 8,695 downwards.
AATCGACTTAACGTCGCTATGCATATGACATACGAAATAACCGTGATGCTGTAGCCGTATATCCACATGTCGTCCTTGAATGAATCTATCGCGTAAAACACGTCGAAGACCAATAATCCCGCGCTATAATACATAAAAATGATTGAATAGATAAATCCAAATATTTCAACGGGAAAGCCCTTGTCCGACGGATTTTCTTGCGGCGCAAATATTATTACCAACACAAAAAACGTTATCGTAGACAAAAGATCTTCAAATATAAACTCAATTTCTAGCTGAAGCGGTGTCAGCGGCAAAATTATTAGACTAACCATAATTACAACGATAAATTTGATTTTTTTTGTATTCGATACCACTATTTGCTTGGCGTAGGCATAAAGAATTACAAAATCTTCTTTTGTCGCACGAACGAGATTGTTTTGCGAACTTTTTTTAGGCAAGATATGATAAAAGAAACGCAAAACGAGGAATATCAGCCCCATTATGAAATATCCAAACATTAAGATAACCATTACACGATACTCCCTCTAAAAAATAAAAGCAACTTATATTCTAAACAGAAAGTATAAGTCGCTTTATTTGTTTTTAGAATTTAATTTAATCCGTTGGAAATGAATTTTTCTCCAAAACTTTATCTTTTTTGCCGAAAAGTTTTTGTACAATATTTTGAACCACAACGAAGAAGACCGGAATTAAAAATATTCCCAGAAAAGTCGCGATAGTCATACCGCCGACGACCGCAACGCCCATAGAATTTCGAGCCGCCGAACCTGCGCCCGTTGCCGTCGCCAAAGGTACGCAACCAATTATAAACGCAAATGAAGTCATAAGTATTGGGCGAAGTCTCAAGCCCGCCGACTCCAAAGACGCTTTAACCGATTCCATGCCCTTATCCGTGCGCATTTTTGCAAATTCGACAATCAGTATCGCGTTTTTCGCCGCAAGTCCCATTATCATTATAACGCCAATTTGCATGTAAATACTATTTTGAAAACCAGGATTGCCTACGCCGAAATTATTAGTGTAGTAATTCAGGACGAACTCGGAAAGCAACGCGCCGAAAACTCCCGTCGGAACTGTCAGCAAAACTGAAAACGGAACCGACCAACTTTCATACAGCGCGGCAAGACATAAAAACACGAATACTAATGCCAACGCCATAACTTGTCCTGTCGAGCCGGAGGCTTTGTATTCTTCGCGAGATTGCCCCGACCATTCCACGCTGAAACCTGTTGGCGCAACTTCGTGTACGACATTTGTTAAGGCTGTCATTGCTTGCCCCGATGAATAACCTTCAGCCGGTTGAGCTTGAATCAGCACAGAGCGTTTACCATTAAAACGAGTTACCTGCGTCGTGCCGGTGTTGAGCTTGTAACTTATCAACGTATCGAGCGGAACAAATTGTCCGCCGGCTCCCTTGACGAACATAAATTTTAACATTTCGACTTCACTGCGAAAGTAAACGTCCGACTGCATGACAACTTTATACGTTCTGCCAAATCTGTTGTAGTCATCAATCTGCATTCCGCCGAAATTAACTTGCAAAGCGGCGTAAACGTCAGCAAGATTCACGCCGAGCATTTCAATTTGTTTCTGGTCGAGTTCATATCTATAGCTGGGCGAAGTCACGCTAAAAGTTGTATCTACGCCTTGAAGTTCTGGACGCGCATTAGCCGCCTTAACTATCTTATCAGTAATGTTAGAAAGTTCGCTGTCAGAGTGGCTTTCCTGGTCGATAAGTTGCATTGTCAAACCGCCGACTTGACCGAGACCAGGCAACGCAGGCGGGTTAAAGCCACCTACAAAAGCTTCCGGAGCCGCGCCATTGCCTACCATAAAGACATTTCCTATCGCGGAAGTTACTGATTTTTCAAAGTCTTTTCGTTCTGCCCAAGGATACATACTTATAAATAAAGTTGACGCTGAAGACTTTGTACCGCTGGAAAGTATATTATATCCTGCAACCGAAATGACATCTTTAATACCAGGAACATTTTCACGAACGGCGGCGGCTACTCTGTCAGTCGTCATTGAAGTCCTATTTAACGAAGTGCCTTCGGGCATCATAACCGCCGCTACAAAGTAACCTTGATCTTCGTCCGGAACAAAAGTTGACGGCAAAATTTTAAACAGCAGACCCGTCAAGCCGCAGACAATCAACATAAAAATTACAGCTAATTTGGTTCCAGAAATAACTTTGGCGACAATGCCGACGTAAGAATTTTTTGTACGATCAAACCAATTATTGAAGGCGTCAAAGAATTTGCTAAGGAAATTTTTCTTGCCGTGTTCGTGCGGTTTAAGAATCATTGCGCAAAGAGCCGGCGTCAAAGTAAGCGCGACAAAAGCCGACAAACCCATTGATACCGCGATTGTAAGCGCGAATTGACGATACAAAATTCCCGTCATGCCGCCCAAAAATGCTATCGGAATAAACACTGCAGATAATACAAACGCGATTGCAACAACCGGACCTTGCACTTCTGCCATAGCTACTTCAGTTGCCTCGACGGGATTTAATCCGCGTTCCATGTGCTGTTCGACGTTTTCGATAACAACTATTGCGTCGTCAACGACAAGTCCGATTGCCAAAACCATTGCGAACAAAGTTAGCGTGTTAATCGTAAAGCCAAGAACCGTAAAAGCCGCGAACGTTCCCAAAAGCGAAACCGGTACCGCCAAAAGCGGAATCAGCGTTGCGCGAAAACTCTGCAGGAAAATAAAAATTACCAAAACGACCAGAACGAGTGCCTCAAAAAATGTATGTGCGACTTCGTTGATTGACGCTTGGATAAATTCCGTGTTATCCAAAACTTGACCGTATTTAATGCCTTCGGGCAAATTTTTTTCTGCCTCGTGAAGAATTCTTTTGACTTCGCCGATTGTTTCAAGGGCGTTGGCGTCACTCGTCAAGTTGATTATGAACGGAACTGCCGCATAGCCATTGAATTTGCCGATATAGTCATTTGACTTTTGCCCGATTTCAACACGAGCCACATCTTTTAAGTATACGAATTCGCCCGCGTTACCGGTTTTCAAAATTATATTCTCGAATTGCTCCGGCGTCTCCAATCTGCCTTGAACTTGTCCGGTATATTCTTTTTCTTGTCCTTGCGCTACCGGTAATTTACCTATAGAACCCGCCGCCGCTTGAGCATTTTGCGTTTTAATTGCGCTTTGAACGTCGGCAACAGTCAATCCGAAATTCGCGAGTTTTTCCGGATTAATCCATACACGCAAGGCATAGTCTGCACTTAATATTTGAACTTTACCTACGCCCTTAACGCGCTTTAAATCATCAGCGATATAAATATCAGCGTAATTTTTTATAAACGCCGTATCATAAAGCCCGTTGTCGCAGTAGAAAGCAAAAATCATTGCCATATCCTGCGAAGATTTAGAAGTCGTCACACCGGAGGCAATAACTGTTTCCGGCAAATTTGAATTGGCTGAGGCAACATTATTTTGAACCTTAACCGAGTCCATGTCGCCATCCGAGCCGACCTCAAAAAATACATTTAATGAATAGCTGCCGTCGTCGTTAGAAGTGGAAGACATGTAGTCCATACCTTGCGTACCGTTTACGCGATTTTCTATAACTTGCGCGACAGCTTGATTTACGACGCTGGCATTTGCGCCGGAGTAATAAGCGTCGACATTTATTGTAGGAGGAGAGATATTAGGGTATTGAGCGATTGGCGTATTGAGACCCGCGATTATTCCGATAAGACTAATTATAATTGCTATGACGATGGCGAAAACCGGTCTATGAATAAAAAATTTTGCCATATTCGACCACCTCAATTACGCATTGCGTTCTTTTCGACGTCAAAAATTTCTCCGCTGGGCGTGAATGAAAAGTCCATATCTTTAGCAGTGACTTGCGTAACTTCCAAAGGCATTCCGTCGCGCAAATTTGTCAAGCCCTCGACGATAACCCAATCATCAGCCTTCAAGCCGCTTTTTATAATGTAATATGAACCAATTTTTTCGCCGAGTTCAACTTTGCGAACTGCAGATTTGTTATCGGATTGAGCGACGATAACCAACGTTTCGCCTAACAGTTGTTGAAGAGCGCGTTCAGGAACGAGCATTACGCCAGGAATTTTAAGTCCGGTAACTTCAACGCGGGTATACATGCCGGGAACGAGCAAACCTTCGGGATTGTCAAAGAGCGTGCGAACTATCAGCGTGCCGGTCGAGTTGCTTAACGTGCGGTCGGTTTCGGCAAGTTCCCCTAGATACGGATATCTTGAGCCGTCAGCTAACGTCAACGAAATTTTAAAATCCGGTTGAGCCTGTCCTTTTGCTTCTGCTTCGCGTTCGCCTCTGGATAAGCGCAAATATTCCTGTTCAGAAACGGCAAATTGCACAAACACGGGATCAACCACGCCGATTGTCGCCAGTGCTGTAGTTCCTGCAGTTGCAAGCGTTCCGACAGGTACATCGTCAATACCAAGTCTACCACTCATCGGCGCGTAAACAATCGTATCTGCAAGGTCGTTTTTCGCCTTTTGCAACAGAGCTTGATTGGCTTTAACTTCGGATTCCTGCGACTTGACTGCCGCTCGTTGATTTGCTAGCGTCTGTTCGGATATTGCGTGTGATTGCCAAAGTTCCTCGTCGCGTTGAAGGTCGACACGTTCTTTAGCCAAAGCTGTCTGCGACTTAGCCAGATTAGCTTCAGCCTGCAAAACTGCCGCGGAATATTGCCTGTCATCGATTTTGAATAGAATTTGCCCTTCGACAACGTTTTGACCGCCCTTAACGTATTTTTCCACGACAGTTCCGTTAACTTTGGATTGGACTAACACCTCGTTGCGATCGACAACTTGTCCGCTGTAGGAAAAAGTAATAGGCGCGTCGGTTGTCAACACTTTAATTGCCTTAACACTGGTCGGATATTCCTCCGGAGCTTGATTTTCAGTGTCTTCGCCTCCACAGCCAGCCAAAAGCAACGCCGCCGCACAAATCATAGCTGGAAATATTTTCATCATGTAGCGAAATTCTCTCCTCTCGTATTTAATTCTTCAATGTGAATACTATCTGATTATAACATAAATCTATCTAAAAAAATACCTCCATAAACTCTGGAGGCATTTTTTTTACTATCAACGAGTTTTCAATTTAGTGTCTTATACGGGGAAATTTTCGCGCCTTTAAAAGTCAATTCAACTGCCAAACCTTTTTTGTCAAGCTGATAAACCCACACGCCGTTTGCAACAATGGTGGCGTCTGCAAAAGTGTCACCAGTCACGCCGTCATAGGCCTGCGCTGATGCTTCCGTTCCGAATTTGATACTGCCGGAAATAAATCTGTCCCATGCTTCCTTATTGAGGATAATGAAAAGCAAATCGTATTCCTTCGCGCCAAAATTTAAGCCGAGACTAAGTTCTTGCATCTTTACATAAATTCTTTGACCTGTCTGTTGGTTTACGGCAACTCCGCGCCCGTGATCGTCGCCCCAAAAGCCCCATTTAACACTTGACGCGCTGATTGTACAGTAAGCATAGACACTTTGTATCGCCCGTTCTGATGACGGATATTTTTGATACATACGCGATAAAACTTGTCTGCTCATCTCGTTTAGTTCAGCGCGTTGTTCGTCCGGCGTTTTTTTTGCCGCTAATACGGTGCTTGCCGTCATTAATACCAGCGCGAACAAAATCAGTTGGATAAATTTTCTCTTCACGAGTAGTGCACCTCCAAAATTAAACAGCAAAATGGGCTTGACAATAATTGCCAAGTCCATTCTGTCCAAAATTCCTCCGACTTTGCGCCGAAGGGTTTTTGTTTTGCTTGCGTTATGAATTAGCGGATAATCTTGGTTCCGTTTTCGGCGTCGAAATTTTTCCAGAATTGTTCGCGGGAAATAGTGTTGCCGCTTTTGTCGGTGTAGATGTTGCCGTTAATAATTCCGCCTTTGTCTTGATAGCCGGCATAACCCATTTTGTGCAACATGTCGCGCACGGGCGCAGATTTCAATGCGTCGTCTTCGCTCAAAAGTCCGCGTTTGTACAGTTCGTTGCCGTCTTGAAAAGTTTCAATCCTTGTGCCGCCCGCCACATTGTCGAGTTCCGCGTCGCTCAAGATTTCGTCCTTAAGAATTTCCTTTGCCATAGTTATCTACGACCTTTCGTTTCCGATTGTGATTTGCTTTTCTGTAGATTATACGTTGAAAATACGATTTCGTTACAAACTTTAGCAAAAAATTTTTCTGCAGTCAACAAAACTTTCTACAAAATTTTAGACAAAATGGACTCAACAATAATTGCAAAGCCCATTCTGTCAAAAGAAGAGAGAGATTATTGTTTGTCTTTGTTTATGGATTGCCACCCCGATCCTAAATCGGAATAGCCAAACCAATTTGCTTTAGTGTTCCAGTTGAAGCGATAGCGTTTGCTCTTACCTGACTTTTCAAATGCCAATATCAAATCGCCATTCTTCAACGCCACAATGTAGGGATAAGCTCCTTTTTCGTGCGCATAGTTGAGGCTGTCGATATAGACTTCCAATTTCTTGTTAACGGGCGAATAGCCGAAAAGCATGGCACGATCAATGGATTCGAGCGAATAAAACAACTCGCTGTTGGAGGTATTCTTGAATACGCGCATTGTGTAGCCGTAATCAACTTTCGGATAATGTGCGTCGTCAATCCTCTGGTCGTCAAGCCAAACAATAAAGTGCAACTGGTTCTCGCTTTTTGCTTGCCAGAGTTTACGCGCCTGAATTTTGAGCATACCGTGCGGCGTCGTGAATGTTTCCGATAACGCTTGGTCGTTTTTTAACTGCTCGGTAAAGTTCGGTGCCTCGTAAGTCATCTCGTAAGTTTCGGCGAAACACACCGTCGCGAACGCCATAACAAACAGGCTTAACACGGTGGCAACAAGTTTTCTCATAAGTCTCCCTCCCAATAACAATTTTAAAATAACCACTTATATTTTATTGTAAGTTGTCATATCAGTCAATGGCGGTTCCAAAGTGTCACGTTTTACTTTTGGTCGGTCATTTTTCCATAAATTTTTGTACCAGATAGCCCACAACTACCGTAACGGTTAGCATGTCCGTGCCGTTCAAGATGATATATGCCCATATGTCGCTTAAAGCTATGTCATCTAATTGACTTTGCGACGCTAAAACGATTCCTTGATTTATTATAGATGTTATGTCGCCGAAAATCTCCATGAGGCTAAATTCATACGTGTCATACGTTTCATACGTCAAAATGTCGTAAGTGTACCATTTGATTCCGCCGAAAAAGCCTACACCGTAATAGACTATAAATTCCAGCGTCATCATCATTACCAGACCCAATAAAATTATTTCTTGTTTCGATATGTCTCTTTTTATAAATTGACTTAAAAACGTAATGCATATGCCATACGAAATCATCGTAACGATGTATCCGTATATCCACATGTCGTCCTTGAGAGTTTCGTTCGCGTAAAACACGTCAATGACAAAATTGCTCGCGCTGTAAAACATAAAAAAGACCGAGTAAATAAATCCGAATATCCAACGGGAAATCCGGTGTTCGATGGGTCGTCTTTAGGTGTGAAGACTATCATAAACATGGTGAACATTATCGTACCCAAAAAAGACTCCTCTGTAGAATATTCAAGTTCCATTCGGAACGGCATCACCAATAAGATAATCAGGCAGACCATAATCACGGCGATGATTTTGGCTTTTTTGGGGTTCGATACCACGATTTGCTTGGCGTAGTTATAAAGACTTATACAATCTCCACGAATCGCCCGAACTAGATCGTCTTGCGAACGATTTTTTGTCAAAATATGGTAAAAGAGTCGCACAATCAGGAATATAAGTCCTATTAAAACATATCCGAGCGTAAATAGGATCATCATTGCTTGTTAACCCCTAAAAAAAATGCCCCGCCCGCTTTAAAAGCGGGGGAACAGTAAGCGCGCCGTACCGTCCGACAATTTCAGCTAATCGCCGCGCCGATACGAAATGCCTGCGCATTTCTAGCTTCCCGCTTTATTACCAACAGCCCCTAGCTTTCGTAGACGTATCGCAGGGCGTTCAAATTCTGTGTATCTAAATCTTTATGTAAGACGCAGCCTTTAGAGTTCAGCTCCATAGTTTGACGATTATTAACAGAATATTTTTCCCAATGCGGAATAAATTCATTGTTCGGGTTGCCGGTCGCCGCGAATGTCGTCCACGACGCTTGAATTTGTTTGACAAGTTTAGGATTCGGATCCAGTAAAAGATCATCGAAAGGCTTATTAAATACAAATGACAATTCCAGCGAATGAAACGAGCCTAACTCTTCGCGCAAAGAGAGGTCGCTGAACAAATAATAGTACACGTCGTTAAACTTCGATTGATTTTCGGCATCTAATTCTTGCCCGACGCGCCAATCCAATTGATTTACGAAATCCCTGTAGTTTGCTTCGGTGTCGGGACGCCCGTTGAGCCACTTTTTATAAACTTCAGCGTCGGTGTGCGAAGTGAGCTTTCTGTATCTGCTCATGACGAGAGAAATTTTTTCGTGAGTTTCTTTGAAGTTTTTGAAATAATTTTCGTCATACAGCAACCAGTAGCCCCACTCGTCAGCGTTGACACCAGTTAAAAATTTAATGTCTCGAGCTGCGCCATTTCTCATCGCGGTGAAAGGATCTTCCGGCAAAAATTTACCGTCGCAAGCCGGAATAAAATCAGAATGAGC